>DATKVT010000046.1 GCA_035529935.1 Williamwhitmania sp.
GAGTCAATCCCTCCAGATAGTCCAAGCGTTGCTTTTTTAAATCCCATTTTGGAGAAGTAATCCCGAATGCCCAAAACCAGCGCGCTGTATATTTTCTCAATGCGGTTATCGTGATTCAGAGGTATGGGCGGCATTGCATCAAGTTCTTCTGTGTCTATGGTAAGGGAGTCGTTGGAAAAGGACTTCAGCTGATGAACAACTTCCCCAATGCTGTTTACCACCATTGAGGAGCCATCGAATACAAGATCGGTATTGGCTCCAACCTGATTTACGTAAATAACCGGAAGATTATAACGCTTAACATTATTCAAAAAAACTTCTTGCCTACGATGGCTTATATCGTAAGAGAAGGGCGAGGCAGCAATGTTAATAATGATGTCAGGACTTTGTGAAGAGAGTGCTTCCATGGGAGAGATGGGGTAGAGCCTAGACTTGCCAAAGCGCGTGGTTACCGGTTGGTCGTCCCATAAATCTTCGCAAATGGTTATAGCCAACTTCTGACCTTTATAGCTAGTAGTATGGAACTCTTTGCATGGTTCAAAGTAACGGTACTCATCGAATATGTCGTAGGTGGGAAGCAACCCTTTATGGTGGATATCGGTAATACGACCTTCGGAAAGAAAAAAGGCAGAATTGAAGAGCTGCTTGCCAGAGCCTGCTGGGTTAATGGTTGGCCCACCAACAATTGCTGCAATTGTTTTGCAATCCGCTGCAAGGGAATTAATGGCTTGGCGACATTGCTCCACAAAATCCTCTCGTTCCAGCAAATCTTGCGGTGGATAGCCGCAAATGCTCAGCTCAGAAAAAACGGCAAGGTCAACTTTATTTTTTTCGGCTTCGGCTAGCGCTTGCCTTATTTGTTGAAGATTACCGTCAATGTTGTTTATGGTGTAGTTAAGCTGGTAAAGAGCAATTCTCATGTAAAAAAGGAGATTAGAACATTATTCCAACGCGTATCGAAACGCAGCTGTTTACGGCGTTATATTGTGACGATTTGAGCACATCGATGATGCCGTTGGAGTAGGTTACACCAAGTTGGAGTGCAGCGCTGCCACCCAATGAGTACTCGGCCCCTGCACCAATTTGATAGCTTGCTGTAAAGAAGTTTACCTCATCCTTAACATTTTCGTCCGAAACGCCCGCCTTATCTATATCCACTCTGGATCTCACCAAAATATGACCTGTAAAGCCGATGTGAGCATAGTAGGTGAAGTAGCCAATTTCGTTGGTGCAGAACTTTAGCCCGATGGGAACATCCAAATACTGGAGTTTATACATAACACCAGTTCCAGCAGCCAAATGATATAAGGAATCAGCGGTTGAGATGGTTACTGGTTCTTTATAGGTAAGCTGACCACCCAAGCCACTCAGCGATACCCCACTCAGGAAGGCATATCGTTTGGCGAAATATTTCTCCATAACCATTCCAACGTTAAAGTTGGTGCGAACTCCATCGGAGTTGAGCTTATTGTTGTCGGTTTTTAACCAGGAGAACTGGGGATCTGCAAAAATCCCAAATCGGTATTCTTGGGCAAACGAGGCGAAGGAAATAGAAAGAAGCAGCACAATAAGGTATGTTCTTTTCATAGTAGTCCTTTTTTATTTGATCTTGTTTCTCAGTTCTTTAAAAATGCATGGACTTGCTACTATTTAATAGGCAAATTTGCATTTTCTTCCACAAAGGTAACCAAAATTGAAAAGCATATTTGTTATTTTGATTTTTTGATTGGGCTTTTATTAACGACGTTTAACAGAGGTATATTTGCAATACCCTTATCTTTGAAGGAAATTTTAGAATACTTAGCATATGCGTTTTAGTTTACTTTTGGTGCTTTTTGCCTTGGCGCTTGCGTCGTGTGGAAGTCGATCTTCTCGCAGGTCTATAGAGCCTACAGAGCAGGAGCACATCACTATTGAGCGATTCGATCAGGACTTCTTTGCAGTAAATACAGATAGTCTTGCCACCGCACTACCTGTTCTTGAAAAAAAATACGGCTCATTCGTTAGCCTTTATACCGAAGATATGGTTGGGCTAGGTTCTCCATACCAAATGCAGTTTGGAGCAATGATGAACAAGTTTGTTCACGATTTTGCCGTGAATAAGGCCTACGAGACGTGTCAGAAGGTGTATCCCAATTTGGACGAGCTTCAGAATAAACTTTCAGCAGCCTTCAGCCGTTACCACACCGTGTTTCCCAAGAAGGTCATTCCTCACGTGCTGACTTATATTTCGGGATTCAACCAGTCAATCACCCTAACCGATAGCGTGTTAGCCATTGGACTCGACAAATATCTAGGACGCGAAAATAAGGTTTATAAGGAGCTTGATTTTCCAAGGTATTTGGTTTATAACTTCACCCCCGAAAGGTTACCAGTTGATGCAATGCGTGGTTGGATAATGGGCGATTTTCCCTATCGCGATTCGGTCAACAACCTAGTTTCAAGAATGGTTTATGAGGGCAAAATTTTGTACCTTACAGCACAGATGCTCCCAAATATTCCAGATAGCACTCTTTTTGGCTATTCGCCTGAGCAGATGAAGTGGTGCAGCAATAACGAAAAGTGGATGTGGACCACCCTTATCGAGCGAAAACTTTTGTTCTCTACCGATCAGTTTATGGCAGCAAAGTTTGTGAGCGAGGCACCTTTTACCGTCGATTTCTCACACGAAGCTCCTGGCAGGGCTGCCGTATGGATTGGTTATAATATTGTGGAAAGCTATATGCAGCACAATAAAAATGTTTCACTTGCGCAGCTCATGGCCACTACCGACGAGCAACGTATCTTTCAGAATGCAAAATATCGACCACAATAGGTAGGTTGGATAGTTACCCGCGCTACCATCATTCATAAACTATACCTCACTATGAAGACGGATATTGAAATTGCTCAGGAGATTAAGATGAAACATATCTCGGAAATTGCCGACAGGCTGGGTGTTCCTGTAGATGAACTTGAACATTATGGTAAATTCAAAGCAAAGCTTCCGCTGCATCTGATAAATGAGGAGAAGGTACAAGCAGCTAAACTTGTGCTGGTGTCAGCAATTTCACCAACTCCAGCGGGAGAGGGAAAAACTACCGTTTCGATAGGATTGTCGCAGGGGCTTAACCGAATAGGCAAAAGAGCAACTGTTGTGCTACGCGAGCCGTCGCTTGGACCAGTGTTTGGCATTAAGGGGGGCGCCACAGGCGGTGGATATAGCCAAGTATTGCCCATGGAGGATATTAACCTTCATTTTACGGGTGACTTTGCTGCAATTGAAAAAGCCCATAACCTTCTTGCTGCCATCATCGATAACAACATTCAGAATAAAACAAACAACTTAGGCATCGATCCACGAACAGTGTCGTGGAAACGGGTGATGGACATGAACGACCGCTCATTGCGCAAGGTAATAGTAGGGTTGGGTGGAACCACCTCCGGCGTTCCTCGGGAGACAGGGTTCGATATTACAGCTGCCTCGGAGGTGATGGCCATCCTCTGCCTAGCCAGCGACTTGAATGATTTAAAAGAACGGTTAGGTAACATTTTCATTGGTTACACCTTCGATAAGAAGCCTATTTTTGCTCGCGACTTGAAGGTAAATGGAGCCATGGCCGCGTTGCTCAAGGATGCTATTAAGCCTAACCTAGTTCAGACCATCGAGGGTACTCCTGCAATTATTCATGGTGGACCATTTGCCAATATTGCTCAGGGAACCAATTCGGTAATTGCCACTAAAATGGGTCTCACGTTTTCAGAGTATGTGGTTACAGAAGCGGGGTTCGGCTTCGACTTAGGCGCAGAGAAATTTCTCGATATCAAGTGCCGCTATGCTGGCCTTTCGCCTCATGCGGTAGTGCTAGTTGCTACCATTAGGGCAATAAAATATCATGGAAAGAAGCCTCTTTCTGAACTTAAGGAACCCGATTTGGTTGCTCTTCAAGCTGGCATGGTTAACCTAGAGAAGCATATCGAAAATATGAAGTTGTTTAATGTTTGTCCCGTTGTGGCCATCAATCGGTTTTTAACCGACACTGAGGAGGAGATTGCCCTGGTATCGGATTTCTGCAAAAGCAAAGGTGCACAGGTAGCCGTGGCCGATGTGTGGGCAAAAGGAGGTGAAGGCGCTATCGACTTGGCCGAGAAGGTTGCACGAACAGCAGAACTATGTACCGGAAAGTTTTTGCCACTATACGATTGGGATTGGAGCATTGAAAGGAAAATTGAAACCATTGCTAAGAAAATATACGGTGCCGAAGCGGTGGACTATACTTCTAAGGCAAAATCGAGCCTAAAGAAGATTGTTGCCTTAGGTTTGGATAAGCTACCTGTGTGCATAGCAAAAACGCAAAAATCACTTTCCGATAATCCCGAATTGCTCGGTAGACCCAAAGATTTTGTGGTTACTGTTCGCGAGGTTGAAATTGCCTCAGGTGCTGGCTTTATTGTTCCCATTACCGGAGAAATTATGCGAATGCCAGGTTTGCCTGAAACCCCTGCTTCAGAGAGAATCGACATCGACAACAATGGCAACATTATTGGATTGTTCTAAAATCAAATTCTTCGATGAATAGGTACAGAAGAGTTGGGAATCACCCAGCTCTTTTGTTTTAGGCGGTTGCTGTAAGTTGTTTCGTTTTTGCAAAACGGGACACATTTCTTACCTTAGGTTCAAAATCTAACCACCACTAAACCATAATCCAATGCTGGAAGCTATCAAGACCGGAACCTCAATCTTAAATGAGTCAACAACTTTTATCGATCAACTTTTAAGTAAGATTGAAAAGTATAAGACTATTAAGCAGGATACTACCACTTTCCTCCGGGTGTTGTATTTGGAGGTAGTTGGAAACCTTGAGGTTCTTCAAACCATTAACTTTAGTGAGTTCGATTCGGTAACGGTTAACCATCCCAAGTTGCAGAGTTTGCTTCGGATGTTACATACCGATGTGGCGGAGGGAGTGTTCTATAAGGAGCAGGCTGCGCCAAACCTTCAGCTATACGAAAAGTTGCGTAAGCAGGGGCAAGTTAAAAACCGCAACCAATCGTTGCTGGCAATGGTGAATGGTGTGGAGAGGAATTCTGACAAACGCTTTATTTATGAGAACATTCTTCAGGCGATCTCATTCGTAGTGCTGAAGGTTGAATTGTTGAGAAAACTTAATAGTCTTAAGGACGAGGAACTTTCAATAGTAAGGTCAATGAAGGTGAAGGTAAGACTTATCAATATTAATCAGCGATTATTGATGATTAAGTCGGTAATGGATAAGATGGAGGAGATTAAGGAGATGGCTAGGTAAGTGGGAACCTGGGTAGGTTACTGAATTGTGGGACTTGTTTGGAGGAATAGATCAAAGTCGATGGTTATTTTATTTTCTACCTGAATGAGCCCAAGCATGGTGGTAGGTGGCTTAATTCCAAAATCGGACATGTGAAGTTCTGTAGAACCACAAACATGGTAATCTCCCACTTGATACTGGCATCCAGACAAGTCCAAGTTTATGTCCTTACTTACTTTATTGAGGGTTATGGTAACCTTAGACTTAAATTTGTTCCACTTACCCGATGTTGCTGTACTAGAGGTTTCAATTTGCTGCAATTCAATACGGATAGTGGGGTTGGTGTCAGCATTCAGGGTTCGATAAAAGTCCCGATTTAAAAGATTGTTTTTGCAGTCGAACGATTTGATTTTAAGGTTGATGGAGGCATTTGAAAATTGCAGAGAACGACCATTTTCATGGGAAACAATAATGGCGGATCCATCATTAAAGTTGGAAGAGGAGGTACATTCAAAGTTATTGACGTTGCTGCTTCCCGCAATAGTAAGCCTACTGGGCTCTACAATATGGTATTGAAGTCTTGCCTCAGTGGTGCTATTTATATTAAAAAGCCAAAATACCGCTGCTAGTATGTTAATGAACATTGGTGTGAAAAAATCCCCACAGAAGAGGAGGCTCCTGTGGGGAGTTATGAATTAATTAGAATGCTACTGCGGCTTCAAAAACAACGCCGTGGAATTGACCGTTTGAACGAATATCGGTAGTTGGGAAATCGTTGTAGTTCTGAACAACATACTCGCCCTTCATCATGATATTCTTCGTTAGGAACCAACCTGCACTTAATGCAGTCCTGTCAATTGAAATACTATTGGTGATACCAGCTAACTTTCCAAATGCCTTGTTATAACGGGCACCAACATAGAAGTTTTCGGCACTGCCAAAGCGATACACAACATCGCCAGCATATTGGCTAACAGTACGTTGTGAAGTTTCAGTTCTAACTCTTCCTGTTGCGGTCTCATAGGTACCAAAAAACTCTAAGCCATTATATTTCAAAAAGATATTACCCATGAAGGAGGTTACCTTGTCGGAAAATCCTGGGTCTAAACGGCCAGAAGCACGGGTTGCAGTGGTAACGTTGTTGTTTTCCATTACCAAGAAGTAGTGCGAACCTGCGCGGTCGCCGCTATAAAGGGTGTTGCTTGCTGAGCTAGCAGTGGTGTAAACTGAGCCCGAAACACGTAGCCGGAATTGGTCGGTTAGCTGCTTGTCATAACCGAGCTTGCCAATGAAGGATGGGCTTCTTTTAGCCTTATCGTCAGTGGCAGTTACCACTGGCCTGGTAACGTCACCCTTGATTTCACCACCAGTTACACCGAATACACCAAACATGCCATTGTTTCTTACCATAATGTCGCCACCAATTTCAGTGGTGAAAGCATCCATGATATAGCTCTCAATGAATGGGTTGTAGATGGTGTTGCCGTTGTCGCTACGGCGGAAGTGAGCATCACCGTAGTTAATCTCCATGTGACCAGCCCTAATGGTTGTGAACTTCATGATGTTGTCAATGAAGCCACTGTGAAGGAACGGAAGCTTGTCAAATTGGAGGTAACCACCCTTTACCCAAGTTTCGTTGTGGTGTCGGGAGGAGAGGTAGGAAACGAGATTTAACCTTACTCCATCTGCTAGCTGAACATCGAAGTTTAGGTTAGCCGTTGCGGTATTAAAACCATCACTAAGTGGAGTTAGTGCATTTAGGTCCACACCACCCACTACATTTGGCGTTGCGCTGTTGCTGTGCATTAAGCTCTGATATGACTGGCTGAAGTTACCTCCAACCCTAACTTTCATTCCTTCAAACTTGGCAGTATCCTGTTTTGTAGTTTCAAAAACATTGATGCCGGTTTGGTCATTGTTGCGCATATTGGCAATGTGTGGCTGCTGCGCAAAAAGTGAAAAGGAGGTGGCTGATAAAAATAGGCCAAATCCAACTTTTAAAAGAGCATTTTTCATAATAATACTTGGTTAGGTGTTAGCATTATGAGGCTATATTGCCTCGGTTATTAAACTTTTTTAAGAACTAGCGTATAGGTAACAACCACATCATCGCCCGTTTTTAGGGCACCAAACATGGCTGTAGGAGGAGCAAGTTTGAAGGAGGTCATTCTGATTTTCTGAGCTCCCTTAATTTGAATTTCTCCCGATGGCAATATTGTTGTATTCACCATCATGGTTACGGGAAGGGTGGTACCGCCAATGGTTAGTTTCCCAGTAATGGTTGCTGAAGTTTCTCCGCTAGTGGGTTGAACCTTGATTGGAGAGGTAAGCTGAAAGGTTATTTTGGGAAATTGCTCTGCCTTTAAGGCATCCCTGATTTTTCCATCCATAATGCTGCCCTCTGAACCATCAATAGCATTTGCATCAACAACTACAGTGGCGCTGCTAATGCCAGCAAATTTATTGCTGGTAACATCCATGCTGCTGTTAATTTGCATCTTAGTGACATCAGCCGTCCAGTCATGAAGGTTGGAGGTGCCGCTTATCACCACTTTAAAGCTTTTGAGATTGTAAGCAACCTGTCCAATGCCTTGTACGGAAAGTAGTGTAAGGCACGCTACAAATAGGAGCGCAAATTTTTTATTCATGTTCTTAAATTTAAAGTATATAAAATCTATAGACTATACCGATTGAGTCGCAAAATAGTTCGAATTTTATTTCATTTCCAACACTTTTTTGACAAAAGGAGTATGGTCAGGAGGTAAAACCAGCGTATGTTCTGCTAATTAATTAACACAACATTCACGTAATCAGTAATCTAGTAAGGATGAGGTAACGCTGATTATTTTTTCCCCCATAATTGACAAAAAAAGTTGACCAACGGAAAATATTTGCTTTTGTGAAATGGTCAGCATAAATGTTTTTACTATTAAATTTGATAAGGAGAAATGTTCAATTTAAATATTACGACTATGAATACTTCATGTCCTAAAACTGCTGACTGTAAACTTTTCAACAACAACCTGCTTAGCAAGCCAGAATATGCTGAAACTTACAGAAGCCTCTTTTGTAATGCAGGCGAAAAGAGATGGACTCAATGCAAGCGATTTATTGTTGCTGGCAAGTTTGGAAAATGCCCAGACTACGTATTGCCAAATTCGATTATGACCTTAGATGAGGTAGAAGCCAGAATGAAAAAGGAAAAGTTCATTTACTAAGTTTTTTTTTCTAATTTGTGGGAACGTTGCCATTCATCCCCCTTTGGGTGGGTTTGTATAGTAAATGCAATTTCTTCAAAATTTCGTTTGGACCTCTGTGAGCACATTTCAAATCAGTTTGCGGGGCACTAAGCAAACAAAATAAAATTGTTTTCCTTATGGAATCGAAGATTCCACAAAAGCATATTGTGCGGAGTTTAACTTGCGGTGTGGTTTGGATTTCCAAACCATTTTTTTGAGTGTAATTTCTGGTTGCCATAGGAATAGATTAATCAAATGTATTCGCAAAACTGAAAAAAAAGACGAACTTTGGCCCCCGTAAATAGTTAACTTTCTAATCATGAAGATAAATAAGAGTGGTGCCCGTTTGTCGGCCATAGTGAGCATAGGTGAGAAGTTGCGTCAGCTTAGCAAGGAGACTGGTAAACAGCACCTGCTCCTTAATAGAGGAGTTCCCTCGGTGGTAAACATCGATCTCAAGGAGGTTGTTAAAACCATCGATTTCAACAGCAGCGAGTTGCAAACCTATCCGCCAGCACAGGGCCGGTTGGATCTTCGTGCAGTCATCAACGAGGAGTTTTTTGCGGGCAAAAGCAATCCCAGCAAAATTTTCATTACAGGTGGAGGCATGAGCGCTCTTGACCTTGCTTTTCAAACCGTTGATGTTGAAAAAATTGTACTTCCAGTTTATTACTGGGGTGCCTATTTTCACATAATGACCATAAGGCATAAGCAGGTGGGTGAATATGCCAGCTTTGTTGAACTTGAAACGATGTTGCCGGAGTTAAAAAATAGCGCGGTGGTGATTGGTGATCCGGGTAATCCACTTGGAGAGAAGTATGACGATGAGAAACTTTTTACTCTGGTAAAAAAGCTCAACGATAATGGAACAATCGTGTTCTTCGATAGCCCATATCGAAGAATCTTCTTCGATGCCACCGATGATTTTTACCAACGACTTCTTCCACTTGAGAATGTAATTATTGTTGAAAGTTTCAGCAAGAGCGTTGGTTTAAGTGGTCAACGAATAGGTTTTTTACACTCCAACAACGAGGAGTTCAATGCAGAAGTAGCCGTGCGGTTAATGTATGCAACCAATGGAATTAATGCGTTCAGCCAAATATTGGTGCTCAAGCTGCTAAGCTCTGATTTAGGAAAAACGGCAGTAAAGGCCTTTAGGGAAGCTACAGTTACTGATATAAAAAAGAATGTTGAGTATCTCCGCAAGAAAGGTTTCTTGGCTGAAGACTTTTATAAGTCCAGCGTTCCGGAGGGAATCTTTGCCGTAGTAGATATGAGCGAGGAGGAGCTGCTTCGCTATTACATTGGTTCGGTGTCGCTTAGCTTCTTTACTAAATCACGTAAGGAGGAGGCTGCAAAATATGCTCGAATTTGTATTTCGGTACCCCACAAAGAATTGGTATCCTACTTCGATACCATTCCTGCCCGAAATTAATAGTGGCAGCAAGGGATAAAGCTCTGCTTGAGCCCTTTTGGGTCATGCAGGGTTTTTGTTTTTGGAGTTCTCAATTGCTAAAGTTTGGTGAACAAAAGGAAGGTTATGCTGTATATCATCACAAGTGTAGCAAGTGGTTACCCGCATTTTCCTAACTTGCGTCACTTAATTTTAAACAATTCCGAGGGAAAAACAATTAACAATTGTTTAGTGTTTGGGATATAATTGTGGGGGAATCATGTTAAAAAAAATTTCACTTACACTGCTAGCAGTGGCCATTGCTGGAGGGCTGGCAAGTTTAATGGTTGGCTTTGAAAATTGCGGGACAAGCCATTCTGGAAATACACACGCAATCAAAGCCTTTCAAGACATAAAGTTGGTTGGCTTACCCGACACGCTATACTTTGCTGGAGAACGGGTTCCTCTTGAAAATTTTGATACCCGCGAGAGCCTGGATAGGGAGATGCTCGTTAACTCATACTGGCATTCGCAAACCATTTACCTACTGAAACTATCTGGTAGATATTTTCCGGTAATTGAGCCCATTCTAAAAAAGGAGGGGATTCCTGACGATTTTAAGTATTTGGCACTAGCCGAGAGCGGCTTACAACAGCTGGTATCGCCTTTGAAGGCGGTGGGAATGTGGCAGCTACTGGAGTCTTCCGCGAAGGAGGAGGGGTTGGAGGTGACCCCAGAGGTGGACGAGCGTTACGATATTGAAAAAGCAACGTTGGCAGCCTGTTCCTATTTAAAAAAATCGAAGGATCTTTTGGGAAGCTGGACAATGGCCGCCGCTGCCTATAATTTTGGCAGGGCAGGAATGCTTAAGCAAATTGACAGACAGGGCACGCGCTACTACTACGATTTAACCCTAGGTGACGAGACTGGTAGATATGTATTTAGAATCTTGGCACTCAAACTTATCTTTGAGAACCCAACAGCCTATGGGTTTGCTATGGATAGCACAGATTTGTATCCACCATTGAGGTATACAGAGGTAAAAGTGGATACCAGCATTACACGCATTGCCGATTTTGCCACCAAGGAAGGGACCAACTACAAAATGTTGAAGTATTTCAACCCTTGGTTACGGGAGAGCTACTTGCCAAATCCGAAACATAAGACATATACTATCAAAATTCCGGTGAAGGGTTACCGCACCAATCCTTATATTAAACAGAATTAGGGGTATAATATTTTGACCTTGAAAAAGCACGATTCGAACGAAATAATTTTTGCAGAGGAGGATTGGATTAACGTTTATGGGGCAAGGGAACATAACCTGCGCAATATAGACGTATCCATACCGCGCCATAAGCTTACGGTAATAACAGGATTGAGTGGCAGCGGAAAATCATCCTTGGCTTTTGATACTATTTACGCCGAAGGTCAGCGCCGCTATTTTGAAACATTTTCGGCGTATGCCCGACAGTTTCTGGGCAGCATGGAGCGGCCCGATGTCGATAAAATAACAGGGTTAAGTCCCGTTATCTCCATTGAGCAAAAAACCACCAACAAAAACCCTCGCTCCACGGTTGGTACCATTACTGAGATATACGATTTTCTTCGTTTGCTCTATGCACGAGCATCCATAGCTTATTCCTATGAAACAGGGGAGGCAATGGTGAAGTACACCGACGACCAAATACTTAGCCTCATTGAGGAGAAATTTGATGGTAAGCGTGTTGGAATATTAGCGCCTCTAGTAAAAGGACGTAAGGGTCATTATAAGGAACTTTTTGAGCATCTTCGGCGAAAAGGTTTTATTTATGTTCGGGTCGATGGGACCATTCAAGAGTTGAAGGCGGGGATGAAGCTCGACCGATATAAGGTTCACTTCATTGAGTTGCTTGTCGATAAGCTGCCAGTCTCGAACTTAGATATCAAGCGATTAAAGGAATCGGTTCAAGCGGCTATGCGTCAGGGAGAGGGCACCATTGTGGTGCTCGATATGGACTCGAATGAGCAACGCTACTTTAGTCGGCATTTAATGTGCCCAACCACAGGTATTTCCTACAATGAACCTGCGCCTCATAGCTTTTCTTTCAACAGCCCTCAGGGGGCTTGTCCCCGTTGTAACGGACTTGGAACAGTAACTGAGGCACACGTGGAGGCACTAATACCCGATACATCAATAAGTATTAAGAAGGGTGGAATAAAACCGCTGGGAACCTACAAAAGCACGCTCATATTTTGGCAGTTGGAGGCTATTGCTAGCAAGTTTGGCTTCAGCCTAGAAGATCCGATCGAGGCAATACCAGAGGAGGCCATCAACATTATACTTTATGGCTCGGAAGAGCCGTTTCGCGTTAAGTCACCTGTTCAAGGGGTAAATACTACCTACCAGATGAGTTTTACTGGCGTTCTGGATTACCTAGGAGCCGATGATGAAGAACCTGCACGGGCTAAGAATGGTGCGGACCAATATCTACGCTTTACGGTTTGTCCAGAATGTAAAGGTGCACGTTTACGTAAGGAGGCACTCTTCTTTAAGATTGCCGAAAAGAACATTGCGGAGCTCAGCAGTATGGACCTAGATACCCTCTTGCATTGGTTTAGCAATGTGGAAAAGAGGTTGAATACCAAGCAAAAGGCGATTGCCAAGGAAATTTTGAAGGAGATTCGTGAACGTTTACGTTTCTTAAATGATGTTGGATTAAGTTACCTCGCTTTAAACCGCAGCGCACAAAGCCTTTCCGGTGGAGAGAGCCAGCGTATTAGGTTGGCTACTCAAATTGGAAGCAAGTTGGTCAATGTGCTCTACATACTAGATGAGCCTAGCATTGGACTTCACCAGCGTGACAACCATAGGCTGATAGAGTCACTTAAGCAGCTCAGGGATGCTGGCAATTCGGTGATCGTAGTTGAGCACGATGAGGATATGATTCGCTCAGCCGATTTTGTTGTTGACTTAGGACCGCATGCCGGCCGGCGTGGTGGAAATATCGTGGCTCAGGGGACACCTGAAGAGATATTAAAATCTGATTCCCTCACAGCAAAATATCTGAATCGAACGCTTCAAATACCTGTTCCCTCCGAAAGAAGGCAGGGGAATGGAAAGTCTATTATACTTAAGGGTGCCACTGGTCATAACCTAAAGAATGTTAGGGTGGAAATTCCTTTAGGTAAGCTTATCTGCATTACTGGAGTTTCGGGAAGCGGAAAATCGTCGTTGGTAAACGAAACTTTGCAGCCCATTTTGAGCAAGTTCTTTTACCGCTCATTAAAGGAGCCGCTGCCATACGAGTCGATAGAAGGGATAAAAAATATTGACAAGGTAATTGAGGTAACCCAATCACCACTAGGTAGAACGCCACGTTCTAATCCGGCAACCTATACTGGTGTTTTCTCCGACATCCGAAAGCTATTTGAGATGACCCCTGAAGCAAAAATTCGTGGCTACAAAGCTGGGCGGTTTAGCTTCAACGTAAAGGGGGGCCGGTGTGAGGAATGCGGTGGTGCTGGCGTTCAAACCATCGAAATGAATTTTCTTCCAGATGTTTACGTGGAGTGCAAAATTTGCCGTAGCAAGCGCTACAATCGGGAAACCTTGGAGGTTAAATACCGCGGAAAATCCATTTCGGATGTGCTAGACATGACCATTAATGCCGCAGTTGAGTTTTTTGAACCAATGCCAACCATATACCATAAGCTGAAGACAATACAGGAGGTTGGCCTAGGCTATATTACACTTGGACAGCCCTCCACAACGCTTTCGGGTGGGGAGTCGCAGCGAGTGAAGCTGGCGGCTGAGTTGGCCCGAAAGGATACCGGCAAAACGCTTTACATCCTTGACGAGCCAACAACTGGTTTGCATTTTGAGGATGTTCGGGTGCTGATGGATGTGCTTAGTCGCTTGGTGAATAAGGGAAATACCGTTATCGTAATAGAGCATAACCTCGATGTGGTTAAAATGGCCGACTACATTATTGATATGGGGTTAGAAGGCGGTGCAGGTGGGGGCGAGATTTTGTTTACTGGAACGCCCGAGGAACTCATAAATAATTCCCAAAGTTACACGGCCAAGTTTTTAAAAAGTTATTTGCCTCATTAGTTGCTGGTATGCAAATTCTCATTTTCCATAAATTATTGGAGGAAGGTGTTTAACTTTTGCAATGAATTATTAAGTAATTAGAAGAATCCTATGGTGAAAATGGTTGAGGTTATCTGTGAGAATAACCATGCTAAGAAGCTCTATACCCCTGGAGTTACCCTAATGGAAATTGCTGCTGACCAAAACATTACATTGGCTAATCCCATCTTGGGTGCAATGGTAAACAACCAGATTCATGAGCTTGATTACCAAGTTTTCAACCCCAAAACGGTCTTCTTTTTCGATATTGCACACCCTGCCGGTATACGAATGTATCAGCGTTCGCTTTTTTTTGTACTCGAAAAGGCTATACGTGATGTATTACCAGGTAAGCGACTCTCTGTGGAGCATTCTGTTTCTAGGGGATTTTACTGTGAGATAGAGGGTTTTGAGGGAAGCATTCCTCTTTCGCTAGCTTTCACCATTGGCGATAGAATGAGGGAGTTAATCAATCGGGATATACCCTTTACGAGCGAGGAAAAGCTTACCACTGAGGTTCAAAGCTATTACAAAAATCAGGGTTACACCGAGAAGGCAGTGCTTCTAGAGACCCGGCCACATTTGTACACCACCGTTTACTTCCTCGATGACCGCATGGATTACTTCTATGGTTGCATGGTTCCTTCTACGGGCTATCTAAAGAAGTTTGATCTGGTAAAGTACTACGATGGCATGTTGCTAATGGTGCCCAAGCGCAGCAATCCTGAGGAGATGGAAGACCTTATTCTGCAGGATAAGATGTTTGAGATTTTTCGGGAATACAAGCGATGGATTGATATCCTAGGAGTAAGCTCAATCGGTTCCATAAACAAGATGGTGTTGTCAGGAAAGGGTGATGAATTAATTAAGGTAGGTGAGGCGCTGCACGAAAAAAAGGTGGCGCACATTGCTGATGAGATATACACTCGTAGGGAGAATGTTAAGGTTGTCCTTATTTCCGGCCCCTCTTCATCAGGGAAAACAACCTTTGCAAAGCGGCTGGCAATACAGCTGCTTGTTTCTGGACTAAAACCGGTGACCATCTCCCTCGACAACTATTTTGTGGATAGGGAGCATACACCACTCGATGAAAACGGCGATTACGATTTTGAATCAGTTGATGCTCTCGATATTGAATATTTTAATTCTGATTTGCTCAACTTGCTTTCGGGAAAGGAGATAGATGTTCCTAAGTTTTCGTTTGAGAACGGGAAACGTTTCTTTGACGGCACAAAACTCAAAATTGACGATAAAACGGTGCTACTTATAGAGGGAATTCATGCCCTGAATCCTCTTCTTACTCACCTAATATCGGATGAAAGGAAGTTCAAAATTTACGTCTCGGCGCTTACCAGCCTTTCTATTGATGGGCATAATCGTATACCTACCACGGACAACCGGCTGATTCGCAGGATAATTCGTGATTTTCGTTACCGAGGATATTCTGCCCTTAACACCATTAGCCGATGGGAGAGCGTTCGCCGAGGTGAGGACAAGAACATTTTTCCCTTTCAGGAGGAGGCCGATATCATGTTTAACTCCTCCCTGATATTTGAGCTTGGCGTGCTTAAGCGGTATGCCGAGCCAGTGCTAAGAGAGGTTCCCACCACCGTAAAAGAGTTCGCTGAAGCAGAACGGCTTCTGACTTTCCTTGAGAATTTTGTGCCCATCGACGACAATGAAATACCGCCTACCTCAATTATTAGAGAATTTTTAGGTGGAAGTAGTTTCTCCTATAAGTAACTTCACAGGGTAAAATAGT
This sequence comes from Williamwhitmania sp., assembly GCA_035529935.1. Taxonomy (NCBI): domain Bacteria; kingdom Pseudomonadati; phylum Bacteroidota; class Bacteroidia; order Bacteroidales; family Williamwhitmaniaceae; genus Williamwhitmania; species Williamwhitmania sp. The sequence continues at coordinate 15,773 of DATKVT010000046.1, forward strand.
GAGGTTCTCTGTGCAAATGGCGAAAGCAATGATAGTGTTCTTTGCCATTTTCTTTTTATAACAGGCTCAAAAGTTGCTTAAAATCAGAATTGTTGCTGATTATTGCAATAATATTGACATTTTTATGAATTATTCTAACGATCAGAAATACAGATTGATAATTAATATGGAGAGTAATTTTCATATTTTTAATCTCTGCATTTATTAATTTTTTCAGGCATTGTATATTTTTCTGCTACATTTTTCATTAATTTGCTATAAGTTACAAATTCGCATATTGGCAGCTCTATGATTAAGTCGCTTGTGCTTCTTTTAAACATGCTAGGCCTGTTCCTTCTTAACTTGCTTTTCTCAGGAAGCGTCAGTCTTAATATGGTTGCTCCAAAAGAGGTTAATGCAGGGAAGGAATTTGAAGTTGAGGTTACCCTAGACAAGGGCGACGTTAGCAGCTTTGCACGATTTCAGCAGGACCTTCCTGCAGGCCTTTCAGCACAAGTGGTGGATGCCTCCAATGCCGACTTTTCATTTAAAGACCAAAAGGTTCGATTTGTTTGGCTCCGGTTGCCTAGCCAATCCACCGTTACCATACGATACAAGGTCAAAGTCAACGATAGGCTTACAGGTAACTTTAAACTCAACGGCAAGTTCTCCTACATTGAGGATAACGAGCGCAAAGAGGTGCTGGCTACTGATCAGCTACTGGCCATAGTGCCCGACCCAAGTATCGATCCCAAAATGTTGGTTGATATTAACGACTACCAGCAAATGGCTACCTCTAAATTGCTTGCTGCTGGCAGTGCTAACGTTGCTGCAATTCGTCAGGAACCTTATCTTGAGGGGCAGAGCAACGACTATATCGTTAACATTCTTGTAAGCAAAGGAACTGCCGATAAGTTTGCTAAGATAGAGGAGGATATACCCGAGGGATTTAAGGCAGAATCCATTGATAGCAAGGATGGTATATTCACCTTTAAGGATCAGAAAGCTAAATTTCTGTGGATGACATTGCCACCCGAGCAATCCTTTGTGGTTAGCTACCGGTTGGTTCCCGAAGATGGAGTTGGCCCTAAAGAATTGGCGCTAAAAGGTACATTCTCGTTCATCCAAAACGATGCCACTCAGGTTATAGATATTGCACAAAAATCAACCAACCTACGCACCTTAACTGCGCAGCAGTTGGAAGCTCTTGCGCACACTACTTCAGGAACTACCGAAAGGCAGGATAATGTAAGTAATAGCTACACTCCCGATGCGTCTGGTGGAGTCGAAATTCCCATAAAGTATGTTGGCGCTGAAAAAATGGCTGAGCAGGATCGCAAGCAGCATATCTCACCAACGGCTTCATCATCAGAGGCGAACATGTCGTATACCCTAGAGCCGGAGAAGGGCGTATACTACCGTGTGCAAATTGCCGCTGGTCACAAGTTGGTAAACATTAAGCGCTACTTTAGAAAGTATAAGCTCGACGCGGAGGTTCGTACCGAGCAGCATGATGGATGGTACAAGTATTCGGTGGGATCATTCTACGTGTATAAAGATGCTCATGACTATAGAAGTAAATTGTGGGCAACCACGCCTATCGATGACGCATTTGTAGCTGCTTACAATAATGGCAAACGCATTACCGTTCAGGAGGCATTGATGATTACTAACCATAAATGGTACAAATAAAGGAGTTTCCAATGAGGTCATTTAGGAAGGGACTTATTTTTGCACTCTTTGCTTTGGTAGTAATTCCATCGCTCAAGGCTCAGGACGACGAGCTTATCAACTGGGAATCATACTTAACCACAGAGGTAGAGGTAATCGACCCCGTTTACAGGCCTGTTGTTGGGTTTGGCGTTGGTGTTCTAAACTTCTACGGCGATGTAAACAATAGCCATGGCAATCTGCTAGTGGGAACTCCTGCTTATCGCGTAAGCGTTATGGTTCCCTTGGGCAAAACGCAAGATTATAAGTTGAATTTTTTTGCCCTTATTGGTAATTTGCAGGGGTTCGATAGGCAGATGTCTTACCAGCTGCAGCGCGACAACCCCGGCTTTGTCGGTAACACCAGTTTCAACACTAACTTTACCCAGTTTGGAATAAATATCGAGTATAACTTTGGTTCTCTCTTTCGCTGGAAGGGTGTTAAGGTAAAAAAGGGTACTAAGTTGAAGGTTCTTGACCGCACATTTCGTCCGTTTATCTCCATTGGGATTGCCCCTTTTCAGTATACAGCTATGGGGAATCTTACCCATTTCGATTCAGAATCGGGTACTCAAGTGCCCTACTACTTTTGGAGCGATGGTACTATTCGCAACATAGCCCAAACGTCCCCATTGGCGCCAACTTCGAAGATTATCCAAATGGATGGGTCATACGAAACTAATCTGCAGAAGGCTAATCTTTATGGGTCTAAAAACTCCCAGCAAACTGCGCTTTCCATCCCCATGGACTTTGGTCTCGACTTTTTTCTGAACTACCGTATTAACGTAAGAGTAGGCACCTCGCTGACCTATACCTTTAGCGACTTACTCGACAATGTGGATGCCAAAGCTGCAAAAAACATGGTTGGACTCAAGAGCAATGGTCGGAATGATATGTTTACCTACACCTACGTATCGATTCACCTCGACCTCTTCTCCGATCCGGAAACCAAGAAGGTTACCGACCTCTTCAAAATGGTTGATGATTTTGACTATGATGCCATTTCTGATGCTGACGTAGATGGTGTTCTCGATTTGTTTGATCAATGTCCAGATACACCGCTCCGCGTGGCTGTCGATTCAGTGGGTTGCCCACTTGATTCGGATAAGGATGGAGTTCCTGACTATCTTGACAAGGAGCCAAATACCCCTAGGGGTGCCATGGTTGATGATAATGGGGTCACCTTAAGCGATTCGTCATTTGCGAAGTATAACGTTGAAGGGCTTGCCGTAAACCGTGATAAGGCCATCACCCTTCCTGTTAATAAGATATGGACACGTTCGGTGAAGTTTGAACCCGGTGTTGTGCCCGAAAAGTTCAAGTCCATAGATACCAACGGCGATGGCTACATCGATTATAACGAGATGATGAATGAGATAAATAAATTCTTCGACGGCGATTCCAAGTTGAAAACAGATGACATTTACGAGCTGAACGAATTCTTCTTCGATCAGCAGTAACCAAGCCATAATATAATTGAAATAGCCCACTCTTAAGGAATGGGCTATTTGCTTTAAAGATACTTGAATCGTTATCGTTTCATGAAGCGGTCCATCTCCCGTTTGGTATCCTTCTTCTTGATATCCTCGCGCTTATCGAACACCTTTTTCCCCTTGGCCAGCGCTATGTCTATCTTGGCAATTCCCTTATCGTTGATGAAGAGTTTTGTTGGGATAATGGTCAACCCCTTCTCCTGCGTACGTTTTTTGAGCTTTAGCAATTCCTTTTTGGTAAGAAGCAGCTTGCGCTCACGGTTAGGGTCGTGGTTGTAACGGTTGGCCCACCAATACTCAGCCACGTGCATTCCTTTAATCCATAGTTCAGTATTGATAAAGTAGCAGTATGACTCAACAATGCTAGCTTTCCCTAGGCGAATCGACTTGATTTCGGTTCCAGTGAGCACGATGCCCGCGGTATACACGTCAAGAAGTTCGAAGAGGAAGGTCGCTTTTTTATTTTTTATGACTACGGGGTTACCCATCCAGCTTGTTGTTAGGTTTAGAAAAATATGGAAAAGAACCCGCCTATTACTAGCATAGAAATGGCAAGTGCGGCCGCATTAATTATTAAACTTAGAAAAACGAAGCCAACTGCACGCTCTTCCGTAATGCTCATAAGGTGTAGTGCTCCAAGCCAAAAAAAGAGGATACCAACTAAGCATAGTAGGTTAAATACAAAGCCCAGCTGTGGAATTATAAAGGCTATTGATCCGAAGAAAAATACTGGAGCATAGGAGAAAATGGTCAATTTCAAAAGGCTGTTGTTTTCCTCCTTCACCTCAAACGAGTTGATTAATTTTGATAGAATGAAGGATGAAATAATAATGGTAGCAACATACTCTGCCCCGTAGGCAACTCCTTTAATAATAAGGTTGAAAATACCGAAGTGCGACCACATTACTCCGCCAACAATGCTGGCAAGACCAACTATTGCAGCAAGGGGAACCAAAAATTTAAAAACTAGCTCCTTGGAATTAAGCGTAAGCTCACCAACTTTTTTCCATCCGGCCTTTGGGCTGAGCAGAAACTTAACAACAAACTCAAACCGTTCAATCAGTGTCATACTCCTTAATTTTGCTCGCAAATTTAACTTATTTTTGGCAGAGTATACCAATGCTTGATTGGAACCATGAATAATACTATAGGAAAGACCATCGACCTTATTTCTATAATTGGACCAACGGCTGTTGGCAAAACTGCCTTAGCTGCCCGGCTTGCTGCCCGGATAAACGGTGAAATTATTTCGGCAGATTCACGGCAAGTTTACCGAGGCATGAATCTGGGAACCGGTAAGGACTATGCCGATTATTTGGTGGAAGGACGAGCCATACCCTACCACCTTATTGATGTTGTGGACGCGGGTTATAAGTATAGCGTGTTTGAGTATCAAACCGATTTTTTGCGTGTGTACAGCGACATTCATGCGAGAAAAAAGATGCCCATCCTTTGTGGTGGAACTGGAATGTACGTTGAAGCGGTGGTTAGTGGATACAGGTTGCTCAAGGTGCCTTTTAACGAGACACTACGTGCGGAACTTGAAACAAAAAGCAATGTTGAACTAAACACTTTGCTCTCTTCCTTAAAAAAGCTTCACAATCGCTCCGACTCCGATACTCGAAAGCGGTTGATACGTGCCATCGAAATTGAAACATACCAAAAGGACCACCAAACGGAGGTGGAGGATTATCCCAAAATCCGAAATATATACTTTGGTGTTGCGGTAGATAGGGAGACACGGCGACGCCGAATTACCGAAAGATTGCACGCGCGCCTCAAACAGGGCATGATTGAAGAGGTGCAGTCACTTATCGATTCGGGTGTACCGGTGGATACATTGCTATTCTATGGGTTGGAGTATAAGCTAATTGCAAAGCATTTAATAGGTGAACTTACCTATGATGAAATGGTGAAAGAGTTAAATGCAGCCATTCACCAGTTTGCCAAGCGCCAAATGACTTGGTTTCGAAAAATGGAGCGTGAGGGAAATTCAATCATTTGGATCGATGGTCTTTTCCCTATGGAGCAAAAGCTTTCCATTATGATGCAGCATTTGGAGCAACTCCCCTGATTTAAAATCATATTTATTTGCAAAAAAGGAGTAAAAAATTAAACTCATTTTGTTTGTTATAAAAAAGATGCTAATATTGCAATCACTGAAATGATGAAAATGATTACAGTTGCAAATAATTGGTGGCACTTATCTATCACAACAAACTGTGAGTAGGAGCGCTTTGCCCATTGCAAACCAAAGGCCCGTTGAACTCGCAACGGGCCTTTGGTTTTTTAATACGTGATACTATGAATACATTTGAATGGAATATGTATACCTGTTGGTGGTGGCGTCAAAACGATGATCAAGCGTTGTGAGTTCACGAGCTGTGCCTATAATAAAAAGGGCCTGCCGTTCTCACGGTTGGCCCTTCTTTTTTGCATTGTAAAAAAATTAAATTGTATACCATGAAGCTACGAGTTATCACTGAACGAATGCTTGCCGATACAGTAACACCGGTGAGCATCTACCTCAAGTTGAGGGATGCCTACCCTGGCGCGTTCCTTCTGGAAAGTAACGAATATGGACGTCCCGAGAGCAGCCGTTCATTTGTTTGTGTTATGCCAATAGCCTCCGTTAGGGTGGATAAGGGTATTGCCACTGCAAAATTTTCGAACGATTCCCCAATGGTTGGTAACATTACCGAACGGGGCAGCTTAGCCCCATTCCTTGAGAAATTCTTCTACTCCATCAAGACAGAAGGGGAGAAAGTTGACTTTAATGGATTTTACGGCTATACCTCCTACGATGCCGTCCACTATATGGAGTCGGTAAAGATTAAGGGTGCCAACCGTATTCCGGAAATGGACTACCGGCTATTCCGTATAGTCATATCCATTAACCCATTGAGAAATGAGCTTATTATTGCCGAAAACCTGCTCGACAACCAGGTTAGCCGGATTCCTGAAATTATTGCGTTGCTGAGCAATAGGAGAGTGCCTGAATTTTCTTTTAAGCGCACAGGAGATGAGATGGCCGAATCGACCGACAAGGAGTACATTGCCATGGTGCGTAAGGCTAAAAAGCATTGCCTTCGGGGCGATGTATTTCAGCTAGTGCCGTCACGGCTCTTCATCCAAAAGTTTGAGGGTGATGAATTCAATGTTTACCGTTGCCTTCGCTCCATCAACCCTTCGCCATATCTTTTCTATTTCGACCTGGGCAGCTATCGGCTATTTGGGTCTAGCCCCGAAACGCAGCTGCGGTTGGCTAATGGGAAGGCCATATTGAATCCAATTGCCGGCACCTTCCGCCGCACGGGCGATGAGGAGTTGGACAAAATAATGGCCGAACGGCTGCTGGCCGATCCAAAGGAGAATGCCGAGCATGTGATGCTAGTTGATCTTGCTCGCAACGATCTTAGCCGTAATGCCCACGATGTAAAGGTGGAGGTGTTTAGGGAGATTCAGCAATACTCCCATGTGATTCATCTCGTTTCCAAAGTTACGGGCAAGGTTACAGAAGGAAGGTCAGCCATTAAGGTTTTTATGGACACCTTTCCAGCGGGTACTCTTACTGGAGCCCCCAAGGTAAAGGCCATGGAGCTGATTGAAAAGTATGAGAGTTCCTCCCGTGGATTTTACGGTGGAAGCATTGGCTACTTTGGCCTCGATGGCTCCGTAAACCAAGCCATTACCATTCGCAGCTTTTTGAGTCGATTCAACAACCTTTTCTACAGAGCCGGTGCTGGTGTTGTAGCTGATTCGGACGAGCAATCGGAACTTAAAGAGGTAGAGAATAAACTTATGGCTCTCCGCCAAGCCATGACCAATGCTGAAACCATTTAAAACCTAGATTATGAACGTACTAGTTATCGATAATTACGACTCTTTTACCTATAATCTGGTCCACATGGTGGAGGAACTTACCGGAAACCGGGCTATAGTTGCCCGCAATAATGAAATTAGCGTGGACGAGGTGGGGGCGTTCGACAAGATATTGCTATCGCCTGGACCTGGCTTACCCGGTGAGGCTGGTAATCTAAAGGCAATAATTAAGCGCTATGCCCCGTCCAAAAGCATCTTTGGAGTGTGCCTCGGCATGCAGGCTATTGCTGAAGTATTTGGTGGACATTTGGAGAATCTCGGGCACGTGGTTCACGGTATGTCGGATGAGGTGAGGGTGGAAAGCCCGGAAGAGAAACTATTTGCCAACATGCCCGACCATTTTCGTGCTGGACGTTACCACAGCTGGGTTGTAAGCAAGACGAACCTCCCAGCAGATTTGCAAATTACTGCCGTTAACCCTGAAGGATTAGTAATGGCCCTCTCTCACCGAAATTTTGATGTAAAGGGGGTTCAGTTTCATCCAGAATCAATCTTAACGCAGTATGGCCTAAGCATAATGGCAAACTGGTTAGGGATGGATTACAAACCGGTGATTGAATTGCCCTCAAAGAGTAACAGCAGTTTCAATATCAGTGACATAACTTTTGGGTTAACATGTTAAATGATTGCGAACTATTTTACCCAGAACATTTTAATTAAGAAACTATGAAAACCGCAATACTTGAGCTTTTTCAGCAGAAGATACTTGGCCGGCAGAGCGCCGCCGAGCTGCTGGTAAATATAACCAACGGGGCATTTTCGCCTGCTCAAACGGCGGCCTTACTGGCTACCTTTCAGGTCAGGGGAATTACAGTGGAGGAGTTAGCTGGTTTTCGCGATGCCCTCCGCGACATGTGCCTCCGTGTTGATCTTTCGGAGTTTGAAACCATTGACCTATGCGGAACTGGTGGCGATGGTAAGGACACCATCAACATCTCCACGCTCTCCTCCTTCGTAGTGGCGGCGGCAGGGGGGAAGGTTGCCAAGCACGGAAACTACGGTGTTTCATCGGTGTGTGGTTCATCCAACATTATGGAACATTTTGGTTATCGCTTTTCATCCGACAACGACAAGCTGAAGCGGGAGCTGGATAGGGCAGGCATTTGCTTTATGCATGCACCGCTTTTCAACATGGCCATGCGGAATGTAGCCGATGTTCGACGTCAGCTGGGTGTAAAAACAATCTTTAATATGTTGGGTCCGTTGGTGAACCCATCGTTCCCAAACGCCCAAATGGCAGGCGTTTTTAGCGCAGAGCTGGCCCGCATCTACTCCTACCTTTTTCAGCAGGAGGGGAAGCGTTATGCCGTTGTGTTTAGCCTCGATGGCTACGACGAGGTTTCGCTTACCTCGCCGTTTAAGTTCTTCAGCAACAATGGGGAGGGACTTCTTGAGCCCGAAGATCTACAGCTGCCCGACCTGCTGCCTGCCGACATTACAGGTGGACGAACTGTGGATGATGCAGCAAGAATATTTATCGACATAATAAAAGGGAACGGCACCGGAGCGCAAAATGCGGTGATTGCGGCCAATGCCGGTATTGCCCTGCAGGTGATTCGTCCTGAGCAATCGCTCTCCAGCTGTATCGAAACGGCCATGGAGGTGCTTACTTCAGGTTCTGCGTTCACAAATTTTGAAACGTTAATCTCCTTAAACCGGTAGCCATGAGCGATATTTTGTCGATAATTGCTGCCATTAAGTTGAAAGAAGTGGCGGAGAGGGAGCAGCTATATCCATTGAAGCTGCTCGAAAAGAGCCTCTACTTCGCTACGCAGCCCGTTTCGCTCAAGCGCTATTTGCTGCGTGAAGATAAGTGTGGTGTTATTGCGGAGTTTAAACGATTTTCTCCCTCGCGCGGTGCCATCAACCCTCATGCCGATGTTGCTGCCATCTCCATTGGCTACATGCAGGCTGGTGCTTCGGCCCTTTCCATTCTTGCCGAGAAAACCCATTTTGGAGGTCGCCTTGAGCATGTTCGCAAGGCACGGCAGCTGAACTACTGTCCCATACTGCAGAAGGATTTTATGCTGAAGCCATATCAAATTTTGGAGGCAAAGGCCTATGGTGCCGATGCCATCCTACTCATTGCCTCCTTACTTACCTTGGAGCAGACCAAGGAGTTGGCAACGCTAGCGCAGTCGCTGGGAATGGAGGTGGTAGTTGAGCTGCATACCCCGCAGGAATTGGAGTATGTTCAATACGCCGATGTGGTCGGTGTAAACAACCGTAACCTGAAAACCATGATCGTTTCGGTGGGAAACGCCTTAGGTATGCTACCGCTTTTACCAAAGGGTATTGTGACAATTGTCGAAAGTGGAATTAGCTCGCCGGAGGTGGCGGCCATGCTTCGACAGGAAGGATTCAACGGGTTGTTGATAGGGGAGCATTTTATGCGTGAGGCCGACCCCGTAAAGGCTTGCCGTGAGTTTATAACAAAGATGCAATTGCTAACTCCTAAACCAACACTAGCGAACAATGGTGGTGAAGGTTTGCGGGCTTAGATACCCAAACAATTTGGCCGAAGTGGTTGAGGCTAAACCCGACATGGTTGGCTTCATCTTCTATCTACAATCACCAAGATACGTGGAGGTGGCAGCGGCTAAAGCACTCTCACAGACTTCTGTTGGCAATGCACAGCGGGTGGGCGTTTTTGTTGATAGCGACCTGCACCATATTGAGCAAACGGTTGTTCACTTTGGTCTTAATGCTGTGCAGCTGCATGGTTCTGAAACACCACAGCTATGCGAGCAGCTAAAGCAAAAGGGGCTTACTGTAATCAAGACCTTTCGAGTCGGAGAGGAGTATAGCTTTACTGAAGTCGAGCTGTATGTTGGCAGCTGTAATCTCTTTCTCTTTGACGCAGCAGGCAGCAGGGCCGGTGGTAATGGAATTCCTTTTCGATGGAACCTACTGGATAGCTACAGTGCCAGCGTGCCGTTTCTGCTTAGCGGAGGAATAGGTGAGGAGCACCTGTTGTCCATTAAAGCCTTGAAGCATCCAATGCTGCTTGGCGTGGATATCAACAGCCGCTTCGAGGTAATGCCAGGAGTGAAGGATGGTGCGCGTGTAAAGAAATTCATTGAAATGATAAAGAGCGATTTATGCTAACGGATTTTGATAGTAAAAATGGATACTACGGACGTTTTGGTGGAGCCTACATTCCCGAGTTGCTCCACGCTAACGTTGAAGAGTTGCAGCGCCGTTATACCGAAATAATGGACTCTTCGGAGTTTAAGACCGAGTTAGAAAGGCTGCTCACCCACTACGTGGGACGGCCCTCTCCGCTATACTTTGCCGGCAGACTTTCCTCTAGCATCGGTGCCAAAATTTATTTAAAGAGGGAAGACTTAAACCATACAGGCTCTCATAAAATTACCAATGCTGTTGGTCAGGCTTTGCTGGCCAAGGCTATGGGCAAGCGCAAGATTATTGCGGAAACGGGTGCCGGGCAGCACGGAGTCGCAACCGCTACGGTGTGCGCGCTAATGGGGCTGGAGTGCATTGTGTTTATGGGTAAAACCGACGTTGAGCGGCAGCAGCCCAATGTGCAGCGCATGAAGTTTTTGGGTGCCAAGGTGGTGCCGGTAACCAGCGGAAATGCCACTTTAAAGGACGCTACCAATGAGGCCATCCGCCACTGGATAAACCATGCCGAGGACACCTACTACCTCATTGGTTCGGCCATTGGACCACACCCTTACCCCAACATCGTTCTCAAGCTGCAGTCGGTTATCTCCCAAGAGATAGCGGCCCAGCTGAAGCAATTGGAAGGGCGCAGCTATCCCGACTACGTAGTGGCATGCGTTGGAGGTGGAAGTAATGCAGCTGGAGCTTTCAGCCATTTTATCGAGAATAGTGCGGTGAAGCTGGTTGGTGTGGAGGCTGCCGGATTGGGAACGGCAACTGCCGAAACTGCCGCAACGCTTGCCTGTGGGAGTGAGGGCGTCATTCATGGCTGCCGAACCTACCTCATGCAGAGCAGCGATGGTCAGATTACAGAACCATACTCCATCTCTGCCGGGCTCGATTACCCGGGCATTGGTCCGCTACATGCTTGGCTGCGCGATACTGGTCGAGCCACCTACCTTTCAGCAACTGATGAAGAGGCCTTAAACGCCGGTCGGCAGCTCTCGCTTTTGGAGGGAATAATTCCCGCGCTGGAATCGGCACATGCCTTGGCAGCGTTACCACTCCTCGGCTTGAAATCGTCCGATGTTGTGGTGGTAAACCTCAGCGGACGTGGTGATAAGGACATGGATACCTACCTAAAATACTTTTCCCATGAACAGAATTGATACCCTATTCGAAACCAAGAAGGAGAAGATTCTGTCGGTATTCTTTACCGCAGGTCATCCTTCACTTAACGATACGCCACCCATTATTCAACATCTTGAGAATGCGGGTGCCGACTTGGTTGAAGTTGGTATGCCCTTTTCCGACCCCATGGCCGATGGCAGTACCATTCAGCACTCCAGCAAGGTGGCACTGCAAAATGGGATGAGCCTCGAGGTGTTGTTTAAGCAGCTGGAGTTGCTCCGGCCAATGATTACCATTCCCGTGGTGCTCATGGGCTACTTCAATCCGGTGATGAAGTTTGGCGTGGAGCGGTTTATCTCCATGTGCCAAAAGGTGGGTGTTGATGGGGTGATAATTCCCGACCTGCCGCTCGATATTTTTAGGGAGAGCTACCGTGAGCAGTTTGTTCGGGCTAACATCCACAATATTTTACTGGCTACCCCAACGGCATGCAAGGAGAGACTTCAGCTGCTGGCTACCCAAACACAAGGTTTCCTCTATATGGTATCGTCTGGTTCTACCACCGGTGGTGGGTTGGAGCCATCGCGACTGGTGCAGCTGCAAACTGCCACTGGTGATGTGGGTAATAGAGCTCCTATACTAGTTGGTTTTGGCGTTAAGAGTCACGCCGATTTTGAAGCGGTGTCGCAGTATGGTCGTGGCGCAGTGGTTGGCTCTGCATTTGTTAAGTTGCTGGATGGTTCTATCAATCTTAAGGCAGACATTGAAGCCTTTGTTAAGAGCATTAAAGGATAGCATTGCTTATAATCTTCAAGTATTTTCTACATCTCCATTATAATCAATTTTCGATATGGTAATACAGCTTAAAAACGAGATAACCGAAGAGGAGTCCGGTCGCATTGCTACCCTCTTGAGCAGCGTTGGTCTATCGCATCGAGAGGTGGTGACACGTCAAGGGCGCTATTGGGTGGCCATTGGCACCACTGAAGTTGATATTCGCTCTATTGGAAGTTTGCCCGGCATTAAAGACATTCATCAGGTAACTGACAGCTACAAGCTGGTGTCGGGCATGTGGAAGCTCACGCCAAGTGCCATTCCGCTGGGTAACGGAACCAGCGTAGGTAACGGCGACTTTGCCATAATGGCTGGGCCCTGTGCTGTGGAGAGTGAGGAGCAGGTGGCACGCGTTGTGGAGTTTTTGGGCAAGAATGGCGTAAAGGTGATGCGTGGTGGGGTGTTCAAACCTCGGAGTTCACCCTACTCATTTCGAGGAGTTGGTATCGAAGGGCTGCGCTACTTTCACTCCATTTGCCACCAGCACGGCATTGCCGTAATTTCGGAGGTGATGGAGCCCGACCAGATTGAGGCGATGTATCCCTACATCGATATCTTTCAGGTGGGAACCCGAAACTCTCAGAACTTTAGCCTGCTCGATGCGCTCGGAAGAATAGATAAGCCGGTGATGATTAAGCGTGGCATTTCGGGAACCATCGACGAGCTGCTCTACTCTGCGGAGTATGTCTTCTCGGGAGGTAATGAGAACATCATCCTTTGTGAGCGGGGTATTCGAACCTACGAGAAGGCTTACCGAAACACTCTTGACCTGAATGCTGTGCCCATTCTTAAGCAGAAAAGCCATTTACCCGTGGTGGTGGACCCATCGCACGGAACGGGCATTCGGAATATTGTGGAGCCCATGGCGCTGGCTGTCACCATGTCGGGTGCCGATGGCATTATCATGGAGATTCATGTGGAGCCTGAAAAGGCCTTCTCCGATGGCATGCAGACGCTCTCGTTTAGCGAGGCGGAAAGGCTATTCGATAGGCTACGGCAAACTGTGCAGCTGCGACAGTCGATGGGGGTGTAAAATAGTGACGAGTGACGGAAGAGTGAATAGTGACGAAAAAGTGACAAGTGACGGGTGACAGAAAAGGCGATAGGTGTCGGGAGTCCTAAGACCGAAGCAGTGCATCGGACAGACAATCCTTTTCCATATTAGCCCCAACGGGGCGTAACTTAATAGACATGGGCGTCAGCCCATGGTATGGAACCCCGGCAAGAGCGAGCGGTGCACGCTCCTCCGGTGTTTAAGGCCGCATGCCTGCCATGCATCGCAATCACCCCAAGGTAATTCAAACTGACATTTATATTCATTGCAGAAATCCAATTACCGCCTTCCATAATTTCTTTTTGGCACCCTTCTGTGCACTAATAAAAAACGGCGGTAAGGATTGCTCCCTGCCGCCGTTTTTGGCATTATCAATTCCTTTCGGAGTTATTTTTTTAGATACTTATCGAGCCATGCGAAGAACTCACGCTGCCAGATAACCGAATCTTGCGGCTTGCTTACAAAGTGAGTTTCGTTGGGGAATACCAGCAACTTGCTGGGGATACCCCTTAGCTGAGCGGCATTAAAGGCTTGCAGACCTTCGGTGTATGGAATTCTGAAGTCGTTCTCACCCTCAATAATCATGATGGGCGTATCCCACTTATCAACCAGCTTGTGAGGGCTGTTGGCGTAGGTGCGCTGTGCCACCTTGTTATTCTTGTCCCAGTATGGGCCACCAAAGTCGTGGTTCGGGAACCAAGTCTCCTCGGTTTCGGCATAGAAGCTCTCGAGGTTATACATGCCGCAGTGTGCAATAAATACCTTGAATCGCTTCTGGTGAACACCGGCGAGGTAGTAAACGGAATATCCACCATAGCTGGCACCAACGCAACCAAGGCGGTTGGCATCAACCCAAGGCTCCTTCTTTACATCATCGATGGCGCTCAGGTAGTCCTTAATGTTCTGACCGCTGTAGTCGCCCGAAATTTGTGCATTCCATGCCTGACCAAATGAAGGCACACCGCGGCGGTTGGGAGCCACAATTACGTAGTTGTTGGCAGCCATAATTTGGAAGTTCCAACGGTAGCTCCAGAACTGGCTAACGGTGCTCTGTGGACCACCTTGGCAGTATAGCAGTGCGGGGTAAACCTTGGTGCTGTCGAAGTTGGGTGGAAGAATTACCCAGGTGAGCATTTCCTTGCCATCGGTGGTTTTAATCCAACGCTCAACTGACTTACCCATCTTAATGTGCTGGTAGATATGTTCGTTGGTAAAGGTAAGCTGCTTTTCGGCACCAGTGGTAGGATCAACGCGGAACAGCTCGGGTGCCATGCTCATGGACATCTTCTCGCCGATAAGTACGCCGCCCTGCATTTGGCAAAGGGTGTAGTCGTGCATTCCCTTGGTGATCTGGGTAATCTGCTTGGTGTCGATGTTAATTTTGTAGAGTTGCTCTGTAGCTTTAACGCCGCTTACAAAGTAGAGGTCCTTGCTGTTGCCATCCCAGCTAAACTGCTCCACGTCCTGATCGAAACCCTTGGAGAGGTAGTCGGTGGTGCCAGTGGCCATATCCATTACAAACAGACGCTTCTGATCCGACTCGTAGCCTGGGGTAGCCATGCTCCACCAAGCCAAGTACTTTCCATCGGGGGAGAAAACAGGGCTGCGATCATAGCCGGGGAAGGTGGGGGTGAGGTTCTTGGTTTCACCCGATTCTAGGTTGTAGAGGTAAATGTCGGAGTTGGTGCTTATGGCGTACTCCTTACCCGTTAGCTTCTTGGAGGCGTAAATAATCTCCTTGCTGTCGGGGCTCCACTGTATCTCGGCTATGTCGAAGTCGGGAGCAATGGGGGTATCCCACATCTCGTCCTTGTTGATGTCTTTAGGGTCACCTACAATGCCGTTGGCAAAGTCGGCTACAAATACATGGCTGTAGGAGCCGTTATCCCAAACGTTCCAGTGGCGGTACATTAGGTGGTCGTAGATGCGCACCTTGGCGTCGGGCATATCGGGGTAAATGTCGTCCTTGGTCTTCTCCACTTTAACATCCTGTGTGTAGAAAATTTTGGCGCCGTTGGGTGAGATGCTAAAGCCGTTGATGTCGGAGTCGCCGTGGGAGAGCTGCGCGAGGTTGGTGCCTTCAGACGAAACTGACCAGAGCTGCTGGCTGCCGCCACGGGTGGATAGGAAGTAGATGGTCTTGCCATCGGCACTCCACTGTGGGTTCGACTCGGAGCCCTGCTCGTCGGTGAGCTTAATGGGCTGACCGCCGTCGGTGGATACCTTGTAGAGGTCGGTAACGCCCTTATCCTGCTTAAGGTTGTAATAGGTAACGGTGTAGGCCAGTTCCTTGCCATCGGGGGAGAGCACTGGCGATTCCACGCGGCCAAACTTCCACATAATTTCGGGGGTAAGAATACCCTTGGTTGCCTCATCGGCGGTGAGGGATGTGTCTATGGTTACCGTGGTGGTAGCCGCTGCCTGCTTGTCGGTGCCTTTGTTGCACGACCCGAGTGTTGTCATTAGCGCTATTGCCATTAACGTTAACGTTATTGTTGACTTTTTCATTGATATGTTGGTGTTAGGATTTGCGGCGTAAAGTATCGTATTTTTTTGGAAGATGGAAATTTTTTGGCAAGGGAATTAGGGGATTAGGTTGATAAGGGGGTAGGCTATAGGCTGCCGCAGGGCAGATTCATTTAGCCCTCTTTCGTAGTTACCGTGCATAAAACAATTTGAAAATTTGACAATTTGAGAATGATGGAGCAGTTAATACCTTTCGTGGTTGCGGTACATGGTAGGTTCATCGCATTGAACACCATGCCAGCGTCCACTGCCCGTTCGTTTTGTTGCTTAGCCGTAGGCGATGAAGTATTGTAGTAAGGGGTAATCCAAAAAAAGATAATACTCCGTAGGAGTTTTACATGATTGCTGATTTGCTGAGGTGGTTTTTTGCATGGCACTGGAGGAGTCAAACGTTGGCAGAGTATAATTGATTTATTCCTTGGTCAGATTTTCAATTGTCTTGAGAAATTGCTCTACCTGAGGAATTAGCTCTACTACATTTTCTTTTTCAAAATCAAAAAAATCACCATAATCCCCCTTTTGTCTGTAATCAAAAAGATCGGTGTAGAGAATCCCTAGTGATTTATCAATTCTTCCTGTTTTGATAAAATGCAGTGCAAATTGAGTTTTCACTCCACTGTGAGTGTGGCTGTTTATGTCGTGCTTTGCAAAAAGAGCTAGAACTGCATAAAAACAAGCATAGTAAAGCCGATTAATGGATGAATTCCAACTTTGCAATTCCGCTAGGGCTTTTGCATCGTCGAATGTTCTCCATGCTCTTTCGATGCGGTAGGCAATATATTCTTCCCGTGTGTTTGGCATGCTTTTAAAGCGCTATTCCTTCGTTAGCAACATTTTTGTATAGCGGCGTCATCCAGAATTTGGATTTCCACTCCTGCTTGTTATATACAAAGGTAGAAAAGGCTTCTCCAATCTCAAGTTCAAGGTCAAAGAGCTTATGCCGAAATGTCTTCTCTATTTCAATATCGGCTTTCGAATTTACGAGTATTAATATGTCCCAGTCGGAGTCCGGTCGCTCTTCCCCTCTTGCCCGGGAGCCATAGAGAATGACGTCAGCCGTCGGGTCAATTTCGTTGACCTGCATTTTAATCATCGACATCACTATTTCCTTATGGTTCTTCATGTAACAAAGGTAATAAAAAAATTATTGGCGGTTGAGGCTCACTCTCTAACGATGCCAAGCAGATAGAATTCTTTATCTAACTCCCTTTCGGTGGTTGCGGTGCATGGTAGGTTCACCGCATTGAACACCAAACCATCGTGCACCGCTCTCTCCTTATGGGTGTATTCCACCATGGGCTGACGCCCATGGCTATTACATATCGCCCCTTTGAGGCTAAGTGCAAAACTCTAAATTTTTGTGGGTTGAAATTCTTCGCCGTAGGCGATAAAGTATTTAGTAAGGGATAATCCAAACTACGTTAATACTCCAGAGTTTAGCTTGCGGGCAAAATATCCAACGGACACTGGTAAACCGAAAGGGCTGGCATGATTTTAGCCTAGCAGATTATACCAATCTAAAACCCTGAACGGGTGACAGAGAGTTAATTATTGTTGGGTGTCTCAATCATTGTTTTCGTTCACGGTTGGTCCGATAAACCATTGTTTACTCCTTAATGGGTTGTATTAATTTCAGTTGGAGGATTATTCTAAAAGGAGAGGCAACCGTAATTTTTTTCCCCAAGAAACTCATTTACCTCGTCGACATTAAAATATTCAGGTTCAAAATTTTCTCCAAGCCATTCGATGGTATCGTTGTAATCCTCATGCTCCGGCTGCTGAATGGTTTTCAACATTTCGGCATATCCCCACACCCCACCACAATCCTCCGGCGGGCAAGCCATTTTCCCTGCCACGCAGGTTGGGTATTTCCGGCCCTCCTCCACTGGAAGAATCTTCTCCAGCGTAATCACATGTTCCCAGCCATCTCCAAAGTCGTATTCGTAAATCATCGTCTCCTTTTCTACAAGTAGTAAATCGGACACGCGGATTTTCTTCTTCTTGTAATCAATACTTTTAAAGTCATCCCAAAAATCATCGTCCGGTTGCCTGGCTTCGTAGAATTTTTTATCCTTAATGAACTGATGGAGGTGAGAGTTGGTCCACCCCATGCTGGTTTGAATTACCTTGTGAAGATCAGCCAGCAGCATGTCCGATGGTATTAGTAGCCGCCTCCATATTTTGGGCTTTGAATCTTTTAGGGCTATTTGAATCTGATAAATTTGATTTGCCATGGCCAATTGGTTTAAGATTAAAGAAGAATAGGTTAGTAAAGAGTAACCTCAGAGTTATTTCCTATTAATTCAAATGAGCAATACACTTGCTAAAGGTAAGGAGAAATTGGAATTTTTTGTGTGGGTTTGCCCTCTTTTTGGGAAAATAGAAAATTATTTTCTGCCGTCAGCAAGGGGGTTAATGGATTAAAAATTGGTTGAGGGTGACAGGGTTATTTCATCTCTTTCCGTTGGTTGCGGTGCATAAAACAATTTGAATATCTGAAAACTTTGAGAATCCACCAGTGGGCAGACAGGTTTTGAGAATGGTGGAGCAGCTAATACCTTTCGTGGTTGGGTTCATGGTAGGCTTTCCACATCGAACACCAAAAGAGCGTGCACCACACCCTATTGGTGGGGGTATTATTCCCTGAGCTGATAACATATTACCTTTTCAGGAAACGTGAATCGGGGCGAAAAATGTTTCGCCCTTACATTGGATTAATTTATACATCGGAACACAAGAGACGCACGATCGTGCGTCTCTACCTCACATTGAATGTCGAATTTTTGATTAGCTGCAACATCTTATAACTCCCTTCCATTCAACAACTCACACTTCACCAATTACTCCTCCTCACCGCTAACGTATTTCGAAGGGTAAGGAATGTTGCCCATGGTGGAGAACCAAATAATGCGGTTGAAGAGGTCATCATTGCCGGAGTCGATGCCATCGAACTGTGGCTCGAGGCTGAGCTTGGCAAAGTGCAGCTTCTTGCCCGTGAGCTCCGACAGCGATGGGTTCATCTCATCCAGTGGTGTTTGGTTGCTTACCGCGGTGTAGGGCGCAAAGTTGGGCTTGGCGGTAAAGCAGCCAAACATGGGGGTGGCAATGGCATCCTGAATGTTCATTGGAGGTAGACCAAGAATTTGCTCAATGGTTCGTACCATCGACGGTTGGTTATAGGGCGCGTGTATGGTCTCCGGAATTCGGGAGTAGGGGCTTAAAACCATGGCCGATGTTCGGTAGGACGAAACGTGGTCCCATCCGTCCTGCGAATCGTCTTCAATCACAAATACGACTGTGTTCTTCCAAAAGCGGCTATGGGAGAGTGCCTCCATAATTTGACCCAAGGCAAGGTCGTTGTCGGCCACCATGGCTCGTGGGGTAGGAAAGCCGGGACGGGTTCCCGAGGTGTGATCGCTGGGGAGCGCCATCACCATGAGTTGCGGCAATGAGTCACCTTCCAACGATTCGTAGTGCTTTAGCTCATCAATAAAGGCCTTTGCCCGGAGAATATCTGGAATCTTGTGCCCATCGTAGCCTGGATAGGTCGGCGATAGCACCTTGGCAACCGTGTTCAGCGTGGTTTTGTTTGTAAAATGGAATGGCTCACCCTTGAGGAATCCGGAGTAAACATCGCTCCAGGTGAGTGTGTCGTTAAACTCTGGGATAGCCGCTTCTCCGTATATTCTTACGCTCACACCATGTCGGCGTGCGTTGTCCCAAATAAAACCAGAGGAGGGGTATACCAACGCATCGTAGAGCACGTGGGGGTAGCTGCGGAACCAGGCGCGCACGTTCTTCTCCACGTAGTCGGTAACAATGGAGGCATCCGTCCAGCTATGGCCCTCTGCCGAGCACTTGCCCGAGACAAAGAAGTTGTCCATCAGCTGAAACTCGCCCACCAGCTTGTGGATGTTGGGCGTAACCTTCTTCCCGAAAACGCAGAGCGAGCTGTCACCATCTCCGGCGGCCACATCGCCCAAAACTTGGTCGTAGGTTCTATTTTCCTTAATGATGTAGAGCACGTGCTTAAACACCGAAGGCTCTCCAATTCGGTCAGGCACAGGCTTTGGCTCCACGCCTTGACGGGCAGGGAGCTCAGCCTCCTTGAGCCTAGCCAGCTGATTGGCGGCAATTACCGTTTGGGTGTAGTCTGCCAGCTGCTTCTTGCCGGGAATGGCAATTACCGACAGCGAGGCCAACATGTGGTGTGAGTTGAACACCCGTCTGTGGTCCGGTCCAAATCCGTATGGAAGGTTTGCACCAAACGATTCGAGGTTGGTAACGTAGAGCACCTTGTTGTTTAAAATGCTTATGGATGAAGGGTAAGCGGCGGTGGGAATAAATCCTGTTACGCTGCTCAGCATGTCTTTGCCATTGGTCGAAGCTCTCTTTCCAAGAGCAACAACGGCCACGGCATTATCCATGCCATTTGCCACAAAGAGTGTGTTTCCATCGGCTGTTGCGGCAAGGCTGTTGGGTGTATCGCCAAAGTAGTGGTTAATGTCGGGCTGCAGGCGAAGCGAGATTGTTTCGGAAACCTTGTCGGTTTTGGCATCGATAACGCTTACCATGTCGCTGTTGGAGTTGGTAAGGTAGAGATGGTTTTCGTCGGGACTAGCCACAATTTTATTGGGATGAAGGCCAACCACAATCTCCTTAAGTAGCATTCCTGTAGCTGGGTCGAACACGCTTATGCTTCCCTCGCGGCAGCCAGCTGTTGCAGTGTCGATGCGGGCCAATCCCCAAGGAACTCCAGCCACATTGTTGTCGTCGTATTCTGGAACTCTTCCGGCCCAGTTGGTTACGTATATTTTTCCATGAGCAACAGCAATGCCGTAGGGAGCCACGCCCGTATTCTTTACCCAAACGGTGTCACCGGTTTGTAAATCCTGCTTCAACAGTTGGTTGTTCCCATTGAGCACCACATAAAGGTAGTCGTGGCCCAATTCACTGCGAACCAGCAGCTCGTTGGGTAGGGCCAGCTCGGCAGGAGACACTGGCTTGTAGGTAAATACCTTGGAGACTGTTGCCGCTGTTCCGTCCCACTTTAGCCGAACAACGTAGGATTCCTCATACCCTTTGGATGCGCTGAATAGCACGAAGTTTTCATTATCTTTCTGGTACCAGCAGATACCAGAGTATACGCTCATTGCCCTTTTCAATCCTGAAATTTTATCGAGCGGTAGGGTAAACATCACCCTATTTTGATCCGTGCTAATGAAGCTCACGCTATACCGCTCCTCCACTGCCAACCAGCGGCCATCGAGTGAGAGTGCGCAGTCGAGAGCATGGCTCTCCTTGGTGGTATCGCCCAGCACAATGAGGTCGCCTGCCGGCTTCAGCAAGCGGTCGAAGGGAAGTTTATCCCAGCTGGCCGTTGTGCTTTTATCCGATTGGGCTTGCAGGTTTAGTGAAAGAGTCGATAAGAAAAGGCTTAGAGCTAAAAGGATGTATCTCATGGCTTCGCTGCTATTATTGAATTTACAGTTATGCTAGTGATTTATTGAACGTGGTAGAAGAGGTGTATTGTCGACGACCATATTCGGCATAAATATAGTGGTATTCGTGCAAACCATTCCTGCACGGCTAGCTTAAAGGGTTTAAATTTAGGTTAAGAGTTTGAGAAAGGGCATAAGTTAGTAGGCTGTAGGCTGAAGGTTTTGGGTAGGTTACCGTACAAGGTTGAAGGTTGGTGCATGGTCTGTATTGTGATTTGTAATGGCATAGTTGCTACTGAATGGTTATTCTGCCATGTTGATTTTTTTCTTAATATTGAATAGTGAAGAGCTGTAATGTTTTTTTCTACTGCGCAATTTTAAACAACCTAAATATTTAAACCTATGGAAATTAATCGTGGAAGTTTTAAAGCGGGGCTTCTTGACCCAATCTTTAACCTAACCGGAAAAACCTGGCTGAAGGTTACCGGAGCGTCTGTAATTACAAACTTAGTGTTAGGCGCAATTGGAGCTGCACTATTCTTAATGGTGCTTGGCTCCAGCGATATGCTGATGCAGATGATTACCAATCCTCAGTCGATAAAGGATAATCTCTACCTGTTCCAGTCCGAAATGTTTGTGCCATCGGTAATTCTTACCATTATTCTATTTGTCCTAATTGCCTTTGTGGTTGGGGCATGGAATATCTACTTCAGCATTAAGATTACCGATTCACAAATTACAACAGGCCAAGCCGATTTTGGCGAACTTTTTGGAAAATCGTTCAACAACAGGGTTTTTACTCTTCTAGGTGTCACCATACTTATTTATTTGGCGTTTATCGTAGGAGTTATTATCTCCTTCCTCTTGGCCTATGTTTCCGGTTGGTTGACATTCTTCGCTGGCTTGTTCCTCACTATTGCCATGTTTAGATTGACGCTTGTTATTCCTGCCATGATGGTGGGTAACCACACCCTTAGTTCAGCATTGGAATTTAGCGTGAAGCACATTGATTGGATGCGGGCACTCAAACTTTTTGGCATCGTTCTGTTGGCATTCCTTGCCATTATTGTGGTTGCCATTGTGCTTGGTTTAATAGGAATGGGTCTTGCGATAATTCCTTTTGTAGGCATTGTCATAAAATTTGCCATTAATTTAGTTTTTGGTGGATTTATTACTGCGCTCCTGATTTCGGCATTACTAGCACTCTACTACCACTATGCAGAGGAGGTTGCCGAGGCTGCCGCTCCTGAGGTTGTACAGGCCGATGAGCCTTCTGAACCTCAGATGTAGTCTTCTTTATAAGGAAATAGTGCCGCTGGGGATATTTTTCCTCGGCGGTTTTTCTTGTCATACTGCTCCAAATTTGTGATTAATTCTGGTTACCAATTATTCCACTAAGTAGAACGGCTAAATGCTCTTTTGCTTAACTTGCCCTCCAATCATTACCTATGGGCGAATTAAACTCTCTTCTCGATTTTCTGAAGGCGGTGGCACTAGTTACGGCCAGCCAGCTGATTTGGATACTTGGCGTGCTATTTGTTTTTGGACTTATACTTTACCTACTGGCGAGGTTTACCCGAACTACCTACGCAAAAACCGCTGGCCCGAAGCTGGACATTGGTATAACCGGTTGGCTTGGCACTCCGGTGCACGAGCTGGGTCATGCACTCTTCTGCCTTATTTTTCGCCATCGAATTGTGGATATTAAGCTCTACAGCCCAAACTCTACCGATGGAACCATAGGCTACGTTAACCACTCCTACGATCGCTCGAGCACCTATCAGCGCATTGGCAACTTTTTTATTGGCGTTGGCCCCATTATTGTTAGCGCCATTGTAATTTATGCTTCGCTCTACTACCTTGTTCCCAACGCTAGGGAGGTGCTATCGGGCATCGATGCTCAGAGCAAGGTAATGGCGGGTGCAGCACACGGCCACTTTGCCTCAATTATGGAGTCGCTAAAAGTCACCACTATGGTAACGCTTAAATCGCTGTTCAACCCTGCCAACTTTAGCAGCTACCTCTTTTGGATATTTCTCTACATTAGCATGTGCGTTGCTTCCCACATGGAACTTAGCCCTCCCGACATTAAGGGTGCGCTGAGCGGACTCATTTCGCTGGTAATCTTCTTCCTCCTTTTCAACCTAGCTATTATGCTGCTGGAAGTTTTCGGCATCAGCCACTACTTTGGCCACTGGTGGAGCTACGTGAAGTTGGAAACCTACGGAGGGTTCATAAACAAGTATGTGGGTATGTTTGCAGCACTCTTCATCTTTGCCGGCATTATCTCGGCCATCAACTTGGTGGTATCGTACGTGGTGCTCAATAGCTACACCTTAATCAAGGGCAGAGGCATGGTAAATCCTTTTTGGTAGAGAGGACGTTTTACCCCAAAAGGCTTACTAATGGTGTGCAATTGTGGGCGTAATAGTTCAAAACGTCCTATTTTACGAACATTAATAACAGAACAAGGAGAACGGTTGAAAGCCTATTGCTACTTAGCTTTCTTGTTTGCATTCTAGCCAATGAATTGTGGCTTTTGGTAAAATAAGCGGGCAAGGAGCGAACATTATCCGTTTTTTATGGGTTCCTTTGTAGTTAATTTAAATCAAAGGTTCCTTATTTCCCAAACAAATTCGGCAAGCCTTTTAACAGTAATTTATGTCATTTGAAAATTTAGGCTTGATAGAGCCAATCCAAAAGGCCCTGAAGGCCGAAGGTTACATCACCCCAACACCCATCCAAGAAAAAGCCATTCCCATTGTATTGCAAGGCAGAGACCTTATAGGTTGTGCTCAAACTGGAACAGGTAAAACGGCGGCATTCGCTATCCCCATAATTCAGCAGCTGGTTCAAAACCGAATGGTAGAATCGGGCAACAGACGCATTAAAGCATTGGTTGTTACCCCAACACGCGAGCTCGCCATCCAAATTGGTGAGAGCTTTGAAGCCTACGGCAAGAATGCAGGCTTGAGGCACACCGTGGTGTTTGGTGGCGTGGCACAGCGACCACAGACTGCCGCTCTTCAACGCGGTGTTGATATTCTTATCGCAACTCCTGGTCGTTTACTCGACTTGGTTAACCAAGGGTTTATTCACCTGAACTCCATCAAGATTTTTGTGCTTGATGAGGCTGACCGAATGCTTGACATGGGCTTTATTCACGACGTGAAGCGCATCATTGCCATCATTCCAAAACAACGTCAAACGCTCTTCTTCTCGGCAACCATGCCGCCTGAAATTACGAAGTTAGCTTCAACCATTCTTACCGATCCTGCAAGAGTTGAGGTAACTCCAACAGCATCTACCGCCGATATTATCGAGCAGTCGGTTTACTTTGTCGATAAAGAAAACAAGAACGGGCTATTGCTGCACCTACTCCGCGATAACGTTATTGAGACAGCACTGGTATTTACCCGTACAAAGCACGGAGCCGATAAGGTTGTTCGCCTGCTGAATAAAAATGGGGTATTGGCCGAGGCTATTCATGGCAACAAGTCGCAAAATGCACGCCAGTCGGCGCTCGAGAAGTTTAAGACGCATAAGATTCGTGTTTTGGCTGCCACCGATATTGCCGCTCGCGGTATCGACATCGACGAGCTGTCGCACGTTATAAACTTTGAAATGCCTAACGTTTCCGAAACTTATGTTCACCGTATTGGCCGAACGGGTCGTGCCGGTCACGAGGGTGTTGCCCTATCATTTTGTGATGCGGAGGAAAAAGCATTTCTGAAAGATATTGAGAAGCTTATTTCTAAATCCATACCGGTGGTAAGCAACCATCCCTATCCAATGACTGGTGTTGTTGCGTCTGCCTCTCGCCAAGCTACGCGCCATCCACAACCACCTAGAAAAACATTTCGTCACTCTACCTCGGGCAGCAATGAACGTCCCGAACAACCAGGTCGCAAGCAATATAGTGCACAGGGTGGTGGGGCACCAAGAAGGCGCTGGTAGGTCTTAACTTAAGTAATTACACATATCAAATAAGAAGCGGGTTTTGGAATGCATTGCATATCCAAAACCCGCTTTACTTATAGGGCTAAACGATCCTACTTCTTGGGCTTCAACCATTGGTCGAGCCAGCCGAAGAATTCACGCTGCCACAGAATGCCGTTTTGAGGTTTAAGTACCCAGTGACTTTCGCTTGGGAAGAAAAGAAACTTGCTTGGTACTCCCAACATCTGTGCAGAGTTAAAGGCTGCCATCCCTTGTGTGTAAGGAATCCGGAAGTCGTGACCACCTTCAATTATCAGGATTGGGGTATCCCAGTTCTTCACAAACAGATGAGGACTTTGAGCATAGCTCCTCATGGCCACCTTGTTGTTGGTTTCCCATGGAGCACCTCCATTTTCCCAATTATCAAAAAACATTTCGTCGGTGGTCATATACTCCATTACCGAGTTGAAAACGCCACAATGCGAAATAAAGGCTTTGAACCGCTTGTTGTGGTGACCGGCAAGCCAGTATACGGTATATCCGCCGTAGGATGCTCCAATGGCGCCAAGGTTGTTGGCATCTACCCAAGGTTCTTTCTTCACCTCATCGATGGTGCTGAGGAGGTCTTTCATCTCCTGATCACCGTGATGCTTGCTAATTTGGTCGGTCCAGTCTTGACCGAGTGTTACAACACCTCTGCGGCTGGGGGCAACAACCACGTAGCTGTTGCTTGCCATAATGCTAAAGTTCCAACGGTAGCTCCAGAACTGGCTAACGGCGCTTTGTGGGCCGCCTTCGCAGTAAAGCAGCGTGGGGTATTTCTTGGTGCTGTCGAAGTCGGGAGGAAGGATTACCCATGTTGGCATTAGCTTGCCGTCGGTAGTTTTTATCATCCGCTGGGTAACTGTGGGCATGGTGAGCTTGCCGAGCAGATCCTTGTTAATAAAGCTGAGTTCAGTATCGATACCTGTTGCAGGGTCGATGCTATAAATTTCGGCAGGTTTTACAATTGAAACATAGCTTCCGATTAACTTGTTGCCTGCTACAGCCACGCTATGGTAGTCGTGCCATCCTTTGGTAATGGGTTTAAGCTCGTTGGTCTCCACGTTGAGGCAGTATACTTGATAGGTTTCGTTTATGCCAACCACAAAGTAGAGCAACTTGCCATCGGCGGTAAAGCTGAGGCTCGAGGGGCTGTAGTCGAAGTTGGGAAGCACTTCCTTCTTTTCTCCGGTAGCGAGGTCCATACAGAACAGTCGTTCACGGTCAGATTCAAAGCCGGCACGTGCCATGCTGAGCCAGTAGATTTTCTTGCCATCGGGAGAGTAAACGGGAACGCGATCGTAGCCCATCATACCTTCGGTAATATCCTTGGTTTGCTTGGTGTCGAGGTTGTAGAGGTAGATATCAGAATTGGTGGAGAAGGTGTAGGCTTTTCCCTTCAACTTTTTGCAGGTGTAGGCAATGGTTTTGCTGTCGGGGCTCCAGGTAATTTCCGAAGCATCGCCAAATGGAGCAAGTGGGGAATCCCACGGTTCGCCAGGCATAATGTCAATTGGCTCCGATGGTTTACCATTGTTGAAGTCGGCATAGCACACATGCTGGTAGCTTCCATCTTCCCAAGTATCCCAGTGACGGTACATCAGGTCGGTGATAATTTTCCCATCACTCTTGTCTAGGTCAGGAAAGATGTCGCTGGTGCTCTTGTCCACCTTGGTATCGATGGTAACCATCAGCTTGCTACCGTCGGGGCTAATGAGCATGTTGGTAATGGCCTTGTTCCAGCTGGTAAGTTGAGTCCTGTCGCTTCCATCTGGTTTGATGGAGTAAACTTCTGGGTTATCACCATCAGCATATAGGAAGAGGATTTTCTTGCTGTCGGGTGTCCAAATGGGGTTGAATTCACTGTGGGGTGTGGTGGTGAGCTGTTTTTTGCTGGTGCCGTCCACGTTCATGATGTAGAGCTCGGCATTCCCCTTGTTCTCAGGAATGCTGTAGTAAGATACGGAGTAAACGATCTGCTTTCCGTCGGGTGATACCTGAACGTCGCCAAGGCGACCAAAGGACCACAGTACCTCCGGGGTCATATACTTGGAGGTTAGCTTTATGTCGGGCTTCCCGATAACATCGGTGCTCGTTTTTGTGGGCTGGTTACAGCCTGCCAGCGCTGCTCCTGCGAGTAGTGCAAAGGCTATTTTTTTTCCAATCATAGCAAAAGTTTTTCGGTAATGGTGGGCAAGTTATAGCTTTGCCGAGGAAGAAGCAACTTTGGAGTAGATTCTTTGTAGTGTTTGCTAAGAAATTAAGCGAGGCCTATTGTCTAGTTTTATCCGTTGTAGCTTAAATATAATATGGTTCAATTATTTAAGCGTAAATCCGGAAACTTCTACCGATTGCTAAATATTTCGTTACGAACTTCATTTTGGCCCGATGGCAGCCTCGTTTATTTTTAAATTTCACCATTGCTAACGATTAACCCTAAAACTTAATTCTATGGAAAAGAAACTTGCTTTTGGAGACATCCTTTCGAAAGGATTCAGCATTGGTTTGAAAAATTTCTTCTCACTTCTCGGTTGCCTTATTCTTTGGATATTGACGATTTGGATTCCATACCTTAATGTGGGCACAACTATTGCTATTGCAACTCTTCCAGCTGCATTGAGCCGAGGACAAGTTATCTCGCCGCTTGAAATTTTCGATAAGAAGTATTTGAAGTTTATGGGTGAGTATTTCCTTGTTCAGGGTCTTCTGTTCATCATTTTACTTCCTGCAATGTTTTTTATGATCATTCCAGCTATAGTCCTTTCTATTGCTTACAGCTTAGCAACACTTCTTGTCGTTGACAAGGGTAAGGGTGCCGCTGAAGCTATTAAGCTTAGCAATAAGTTGACCTACGGAAATAAGTGGATCATGTTTTTTGCCAACTTGGTTCTTGCGATTCCATTAATCATTCCATATTTTAATTACGTATATATCATTGTTCTTATCCCAATTATGCTTGGCGTTAAGGCATATATTTATAAGGAACTTGCCTCCGAAGTTCAGGAATAATCAGGTTTCTATCGAAATTTTGATAAGGATGCCTTTGTGGCATCCTTATTTTTTGTTCACCACTGAACTTTCGCAATTGATTTGGACGAAAATCATTGACTGCGTTAAGTTTCAGCCATAACTTTGTTAAAAACTATGTACCCATTAATAGAAAAAATGCCAGATAAGGTAACACAATAGTGAATCACCTCATTCTGACATTCTTTAATATCAATTTTCTACGATTGCTCTATTTTCCAACCACCTCCATTGCCTTCGAGGAGCTTACGAAGCTGTCGAAAATATTCTTGAGGCCCGTATATTCCTCCGGCATAAAGAATGGATTGCTAATTACGAAGGTGCGTTGGGCGGTTGCCTCATTACCATTGTTAAAGTAGTTCGTGATAAACACTCCCTTCCTATTTGGCAGTAGGACGGTTGTTGGTGTTGGAGCCTCCTTAATCGAATACCCTTCTGGGAACTTTATAACGCACACTTCAGTTAGTTCGCTTGGAACAAGCAAATCGACTGGCAAAACCCTAACCTGTCTTACGAAAGGGTTGAATTTGCTTGATACATCAATAAATGGCTTTTCGTAGCTAATACCTGACGCAGTTAGCTTATCGTTTGAGTGATAGAATACTCGAATGCGTAAAGGTTTATCAATGTTTTTTAGATCGGTGCAAACTACACTGTCAAGCACCCAGTATGCTTGGTCCACCAGCATTTGTTGATTTATGTAGTCATCCACACTAGGACGTTTGCTGATGCTCTTTCTTGCTGCAGCAGCCTCGTAACCTGATTTGCTAATTTGAATGGTCATTTTTTTTACTTCACCACCAAGGGATATTTCAGTCACGACGTCCTGCTTCTGTTTTGCATTGGATGGCAGAACAATATCCTCCCATGTTGGCGTATCCGATTTGATTATAAGGGCAGACGTGTTTAGTATGTTTATGTTGGGCAGGTCATAAGGTCTGAATGGGTCGGTACAGTCTACGAAAAGTGTTTTCCCCTCTAAGTTAACGGCAACAACCATATCGGTAAATTCTTTCAATACTGGGTAGAGTTTGCTAATCTTCCCATCTCCTTTCAGCTTAAGGATGGCCGGGTTACAGTCGAGCCCTGCCTGCTTTAGCATGATTTCCAAAAGCAGGTTGATTGTTCCACTGCTGCCGGTGTGACTCTCTAGTAGTTCTGGAAGAGTTTCTGTTGGCGAGTATGAGTAGGTGTTATTCCATTTGAAGTTATTAGTAACATATTGGTAGATTTTTTCAACCTTTTCTTCATTGGTAGTCGATCCCGCTGTAAGCGAATCTATGATTCCTTGAAATGTATACCCCAGCTTAAAGTAGTCGTCATAATGGTCTTTAATAAGCTTTTTTGATAACTCTCCCCACGTTCTGAGGTAAGAGGTATAACCCTTTTTGTCAGTCTCAATCTCATCGGTATAGTCCTCATGAATGCCGGCTAATTGCAGTATCACATGATCGGCGTAGTCACAAGATGCCGCACTATAGGGCTCATCGGTGAGCGCAGGAAGAGAATCTAATGACCAAATGTTAGTGGGTGTAGAACCATACTTCTGAAGCAAGCGAACACCACGCTGAATCACATTAACTTTAAGCGCTTCGTGAATATTTGCTCTAAATTCACTGTGAAGAGTGGGTAGCAAATTTTCAAAGTCCCAGTTGATCAAAGAGACGTTATAGTCAGTTAATATTCTGTAGTAATATTCAATAATGGTTCCGACCTTAACATTTGGGCAAGCAACTCTCATTTCCCTCCAGTGGTCATTAACGTCAACCATATGAAAATCGCCTGACTTTGCCACAGAAGTTACAACTTTCCCATTTTCATCTAAGTTGAACGATTCAACTTTAATCTCAGAAATATATTCTCTGAAATGCTCCTGCTTTCTCAACCTTATAACAATATTACCAAGGTTGACGGCTTCAGGGCTTAAAATCTTTATTCTTCGATGGAAAACTTTCTCTACCGAAGGGTCAGGGTGCTCCACCGGAGGTGTTGGGTAGAAAAATAGTTGGCCGTAATCGCAAAGAATTACCGCTTTTGCACTGGTGTCAGGTGCATAAACTTTCATCTCCAAATCTGGCTTACTCACCCTGCCCCACTTCATGGGAAGGGCAGGTTGTGCATAGTTTAAGCTAATATTTAGTAAGATAAAAGTAATGGTAAAGATCAGATAGATTGTTTGTTTTGGAGATGACATGCTTCAGGTTTTTATAATTAAAACATGAAGTTAGAAATAAAATTAAATCGCAACCATGAAGAACTAAAAATATTGAAAATTTATACAAACTCTCCCCAGCTGTTTATGCCCAAATCGTCAATGCTTTTCCGGTGAAAGGCGTAGAGAAATGCTGCACCAAGACGGGCGTTGGTTATGAGTGGTACGTTGTAGTCAATGGCGGCCCGGCGAATGGTGTAATCGTTGTCCAGCTCCTCCGACGAAAGGTTCTTCGGGATATTGATAACCAGCTCCACCGCCCGCTGCTTAATTAAGTTAAGGCTGTTTGGCTGCTCTTGTTCATCGGGCCATCCCACCGCAATGGATTCAATGCCATTATCGTTGAGGAATTTGGCGGTACCCTTGGTTGCGTAGATGGTATAGCCCCTTTCGGCCAGCAAAGTGATGGGTGCCAGTAGCGCTATTTTAGAGCGAAGCGGTCCCGACGAGACCAGAATTGTTTTTTGTGGAATGCGGTAGCCAATGCTCATCATTGCCTTGAGGAGAGCGTCATCAAAGTCGGTGCCAATGCATCCCACCTCTCCGGTGGAGGCCATGTCAACGCCCAACACCGGATCGGCCTTTGATAGCCGGCTAAAGCTGAACTGAGAAGCCTTTATGCCAACGTGGTCAATCTCGAACATGGAGGGTGGAAGCGAGGCGGGCAACCGCCCCAGCATATAATCCATGGCACCGGAGATAAAGTCGTAGCCCAGCACTTTCGACACAAATGGAAAGCTCCGGCTGGCTCGTAAGTTGCACTCAATAACCTTGATGTCGTTGTTGCGAGCCAACAGCTGCATGTTAAATGGCCCGGTGATTTCAAGCTCTCGGGCAATTTCTCGGGCAATTTTTCGAATGCGACGGATGGTTTCAAAGTAGAGCTTTTGCGGTGGGAATACCAGCGTGGCGTCGCCGGAGTGCACACCGGCAAACTCCACATGCTCCGATATGGCGTCGAACATCACCTCACCGTTGTTGGCTACCGCATCGTACTCTATCTCCTTGGCCCCCTCAATAAACTCGCTCACCACTACAGGATGGGTTTTCGATACGTTGGCGGCGAGGGTTAGGAATCCACGAAGCTCGCCAGCGTTGGAAACTACGTTCATGGCCGACCCCGAAAGCACGTAGGAGGGACGAATGAGGACGGGGTAGCCAACCTCTGCCACAAACTTCTCAATCTCCTCAAAGTTGGAAAGCTCGCTCCAGCGGGGTTGGTCGATGGATAGCCTGTCGAGCATACCGGAGAACTTCTTTCTATCCTCGGCCTTATCGATGGACTCGGGCGAGGTACCCAGAATCTTTACCCCGGCTAGGTGAAGCCGCATGGCAAGATTGTTGGGGATTTGGCCGCCAACCGACACTACCACTCCAATTGGATTTTCCATCTCCACGATATCGAGAACGCGCTCAAAGGTGAGCTCGTCGAAGTAGAGGCTGTCGCACATGTCGTAGTCGGTGCTTACAGTTTCGGGGTTGTAGTTTATCATGATTGAACGGTAGCCATGCTTCCGAATTTGACTTACGGCGCTTACCGTACACCAGTCGAACTCCACTGAGCTGCCTATGCGGTAGGCTCCCGAGCCCAAAACAATTACCGATTTGCCCGACCGTTGCTCCTGCAAGTCGTTTTCGGTCCCGTGGTAGGTGATGTATTGGTAGGCCGTTTGCGATGGGTATTCGGCAGCGAGGGTGTCAATCTGCTTCACTACAGGAATTACTCCCAGTTTTTTCCGGTGGTTTCGTACTTTAAGCTGAACTATTTCGATCTCCGCTGGTGACGGGTTGAAAAGAAACCGTGCTAGCTGAAAATCGGAGAACCCTTTTTGCTTTGCCTCGAGCATCGTTTCTCGGTTAATCGATTCAAGGCTGCTAATTTGCTCTATCTGATGCTTAAAGAAGATGATGTTGGCGAGTTTCTCCAAAAACCAAGAGTCAATTTTAGTAAGTTGGTGTATCTTTTCGATCTCCCATTCTTGCTCCAGCGCCTCGGCTACTGCAAAAATGCGCTGGTCGGTCGGATGGGTGAGGGCCTCCTCCAAATTCTCGAAGTTAAGCTTAAGGTTGCCCACAAGGCCGTGCATGCCTTGGCCAACCATGCGGAGGCCTTTTTGGATGGCCTCCTCAAACGACCGTCCAATGGCCATAATCTCGCCCACGCTTTTCATGGACGAGCCAATTTCGCGGTTTACGCCGTGAAACTTATTCAAATCCCAGCGAGGAATCTTAACCACTACATAGTCCAGCGCAGGTTCGAAGCAGGCGGTGGTGGTTTGGGTCACTGAATTTTTCAGCTGGTGGAGGCCGTAGCCAACGCCCAGCTTGGCAGCCACAAAGGCCAATGGGTAGCCTGTCGCCTTACTGGCCAAGGCTGATGAACGCGAGAGACGAGCATTTACCTCAATAACCCGGTAGTCCTCGCTGTTGGGGTCAAGGGCATACTGCACGTTGCATTCACCAACCACACCTAGGTGGCGGATTATTTTTATGGCGAGGCTGCGTAGCTTATGGTATTCAGAATTGGAAAGCGTTTGGGAGGGGGCAACCACAATGCTTTCGCCGGTGTGAATCCCCAGCGGGTCGAAGTTTTCCATGTTGCACACGGTGATGCAGTTGTCGAATCGGTCGCGTACCACCTCGTACTCCACCTCTTTCCATCCCTTAAGTGACTCCTCCACCAAAATTTGGGGAGCATAGGAGAAGGCGTTTGTGGCCAAAACTTTCAGCTCTTCTGGATTGTTGCAGAATCCGCTGCCTTGTCCTCCAAGGGTAAAGGCTGCCCGAACAATTAGCGGGAAGTCTATGGTTTCCGCCGCTTTTATTGCTGCCTCTACGCTTTCTACAGCAATACTCTTTGGCGTTTTTACCTCTATCTCCCTGAGCTTCTCGGTAAACAGTTCCCTATCTTCGGTATTGATGATGGTGTCGACGGGGGTGCCCAGCACCTCTATGTTGTATTTTGCCAACACCCCGCTTTTATAGAGTGTCGTTCCGCAGTTGAGAGCTGTTTGTCCACCAAACGAAAGAAATATACCATCGGGCTTCTCCTTTATAATAACCTTTTCGACAAAGTAAGGTGTAACCGGAAGGAAGTAAACCTCGTCGGCAATTCCCTTGCTGGTTTGAACGGTGGCAATATTGGGATTGATAAGCACAGTTCGAATGCCCTCTTCCCTAAGTGCCTTTAATGCTTGCGAACCGCTGTAGTCGAACTCTCCTGCTTCTCCAATTTTAAGGGCTCCGGAGCCGAGCACTAATACCTTTTTATATTGCTTCATTGCTTGAATTTTCGTGGGTTTTGCTATTTGTTGGTGTGCTTTACAACTTCTTGAAGGAAATCGTCGAACAGGAACTCGGTATCTGTGGGGCCGCCGGAAGCTTCGGGGTGAAACTGCACGGCAAAAAAAGGTTTGGTATTATGCTTAATTCCCTCGCAGGTCCCATCGTTGGCATTTTCGAAGAGGAGACTCCAATCCTTGTTGAGGGTGGCTGTGTCAATTGCAAAACCATGATTTTGTGAGGTGATATAGCAACGGTTAGTGCCGGAGAGAATTACTGGCTGGTTGTGGCTTCGGTGGCCATAGGGAAGTTTGTAGGTGTTGGCACCAGTGGCAAGCGCCATCAGCTGGGTGCCCAGGCAGATTCCCATTATTGGCTTGCTTCCGTCCAGAGCCACCCTAAGGTTTTCAATGGTTGAGGTGTTCATTTTAGGGTCACCGGGTCCGTTGGAAATGAAGAGCCCATCCCACACATCGTTGTTGAAGTTGTGGTTATGGGGTAGCCTCACTACCGTGGTGTCACGTCGTAGAAGACAGCGTAGAATGTTGTTTTTTACCCCACAATCGACCAGTGCAATGCGGTATTTTCCAGACCCGTAGGTCTTAATCTCCTGTACAGAAACCTGGGCAACAAGGTCTTCTGTGTCCGGATTTCTCCATGGTACATCGGCATCAATCACAATCTTTGCCAGCGTGCTGCCCCTTTCCCTCAGCTTTTTGGTTAAGGCTCGGGTGTCGATGCCTGAGATGGCAGGTATTTTCCACTCCTTGAGCCAATCACCAAGACTAACTTTGGCATTCCAGTGGCTGTAGCCCTCGCTATATTCTGAAACCACCAGCCCCGAAACCTGAATGGCATCTGATTCCCAAAATTGGAATATCTCCTCTTTGGAACTATTTCCCGGAACTCCGTAGTTGCCAATCAAGGGGTAGGTTGCAACTAATATCTGCCCTTTGTAGGAGGGGTCGGTCAAACTTTCTGGGTAACCTGTCATGGCTGTGTTGAACACAAGCTCACCTGCCGAGCCACCTTGGTATCCAAACGAGTATCCCTCATATTGGGAACCATCATCCAAAATTAGCGTTGCCTTTATTTTTTCCATTATACTGTATTAATATCATCTGTGGTTTGTACAAAAAAAAAGGTCGACATCACGTCGACCCTTCCCATAAACTAACTGTGTATTGCATTTTGGTGGAAATGCCTTAACTGAATGTAGGCAACCCTGCTTTTCCTTCGCTATGCCGACACTATTGTTCGGTTGCGGAGATTGGCAGGGGAGGGTCGACATTGTGCTTGTCCAACCTCGTCGCTCAAAAGCGCGCCTGCTATGGTTGGTGTTATGCCAACCTTTGCTGCTTTTCATTAGAAGAAATGGATTGCCATTTGTAGGACAAGGCCCATTTGAAGTTGATGAATATGCAGCTAATTCTTCGAATCCAAATTCTCCATAGGAACATGCCAAGTGGCTATTAATCTTGTTAATTGGATTTTTCATTTCCTATGGACTACCTTTGTTCTAATGAAATATTCGACTGCAAATCTAAGGGAAAATGTAATTTACGCAAATAAATATACAGATAAATACTAAAAAAAACATTATGTCTCGTCATAAGTTTTACATACAATGTATTACGCTTTTAAAATAATGGTATAAAAATACAGAAAATGACTTTGAGCATGAAAGATGATAACCTTCTTCCAGTGGCGTTTTCATTTTTAATAAGTGCCGATTCTCCCTTTCTCGTATGGCTTTGACACTCTTGAAATATCATTCATTATTACTACTTTTACCCAGATTGCCTTGTTATCATTTGCTTTTGTTATGATAAGAAAACTATTAAGTGCATTAGTTAGTGTTTTGCTGCTTCAGGGTGCTGTTTTTCAGGCTTATGCGCAGAATGCAAGAGTGGACTCCATTCGCAATCAAGGGCAAGTTTTGTTTAATGGGGGAGACTTTGCTGGGGCCCTTCCTTACTGTGAAAAGTTACTTAAACTTTTTCCGTCCGACGGGAAGTATCTTTATCAAACAGGTATTTGTCTACTTAAGGAGACACGACAAACTGAGAGGGCTTATGAGCTGCTTATACATGCCTCCCAAATGGATGTTCCTGTTCAGGTCTATTACTACCTAGGTGTTGCCAGCAGGCATTTGTATCGCTTTGATGAGGCCATCGATTACTTTCGTCGTTACATGGTATCTGGAGGTCGGGAATTCGGCAGCGATGAGGTGGAACGGCAGGTTTCCATGTGCGAAAATGGCAGCTATCTTATTAAGTATGCAACCAATGTAGAGGTGTTGGCAAAGGCAAAAACGGTGGCTGACTCCATGCTTTTATACTACAGTGTGTCACCTGGCAAGGGGAGGCTGGTGAAGATACCGGACGAGCTGATGTCGAAGTTGGACAAGCATAAGGAAATCCAATATCCACAGGCAATTTACTACCCTTCTACTTCAGACGATGAACCACAGGTCATCTTCTTTTCCAGCTACGGAAAAACCGATTTGAGCGGGATGAATATTTGGAAAACAGAGAAAATAAGCCCTGGCGAGTGGGGTCAACCTGTTGCTCTCCCCAAGGAGATAAACTCGGGTGGTGATGAAATTTTTCCCATCCCAGCCAGAGATGGGTCAGTGCTTTACTTTTCCTCGAACAACCTTTACGGGATGGGAGGCTACGATATTTTCAAAACCACCTACGATTCGGTTGCAAACAAATGGTCAACTCCTGAAAACCTTGGTTTCCCAATCAACTCACCTTACGATGATTTTTGCTTTGTGCCCAATTCAAATGGGGATACAGCCATTTTTGCATCAAATCGTGAGGTGGCTGGAGATTCCATTGTTGTATATAAGGTTAAATTGTCATTGATGGGG
The DNA here is from genome assembly GCA_035529935.1 of Williamwhitmania sp. Lineage (NCBI taxonomy): Bacteria > Pseudomonadati > Bacteroidota > Bacteroidia > Bacteroidales > Williamwhitmaniaceae > Williamwhitmania > Williamwhitmania sp. The sequence goes on from DATKVT010000046.1 coordinate 52,329, forward strand.
GCAAAAAAAAGCCTGTCGGGGCTCGAAGAGGTTACGGAGTTGGCTAAGCTAACTCCGGTTGTTCCAATCAAAGATAGCTCTAGTTCTTTACCACAATCGAGGTTACAGCTACCAAAGGCACGTGTGGCAGGATTGCAATACGACCTCACCTATATGGGGCTGATGGCGCAATTATTTCAGATGCGGCAATCACAGGATTCGCTCCAAACTAAGTTGAATCAACTTCGGCAGGAGTATGCCACTTCGACTTCTCCTAAAACCGACAGTTTATCTATCGCAATAGTCAAGTTGGAGAAAAGGCTGATGGGGCTCAGCCTCAGCATGGACACAGTTAATAATAAGGCGATAGCAATGGAGCAGAGCTATTTAACGGCTAAGCAGAATAGTGTTCAACATGAGGCTACCTCCGCTCGGTCAACTCAAAATTTGCCAGCTGGTGACTTTCTCTCCAACGCTAAGGTGCAGACCTACTTCGGTCCAGAGCGCATTGCTGCCTTGGATCGCCTTACCCTTGCCGCTCAACGGCTCGATACAGCGCTTTCACAGAGTATGGAGTTTCTACGTCAAAGGCAGGATTTAGAAACAATGCTTTCTGTGGCTGAAAAACAAACTGATATTGAGACCATTAAAAAGTCACTCAGCGCTTTAACAAAAAAAACTTTGGTAAATCCCAATGATTTTCTTGAGAAGAGGTTGCTGGTAAGCGTTGGCATTCGACAGCTTTATCTGGAAAGGGTTCAGGAGGATTCGATTAACGAGGAGGTCAAAGGCTATGTGGCGGCTGGAACCGATGACCTATTTGCCTCACAAACTGTCCTAAACAATGGTCGAAGAGACACTATTTCAATTGACAGCTACGAGGGGATTAGAGATGCAATTTGGCTAGAGGAGAGAGGGATTACTCGCTATCAGCTGGCCATTGCAACGCTTCTTGATCTACCCAATATCGATTTGTTGAAGAACAAGTTGCAGCATCTATTGCACAAAAGCACGATCCCTTTTTATTCCTATACATCAACTCCAACTGAGCAGAATTCCGGAAGTGGAACTCTCAAGCCAGAGTCTAGGCAGCCGGAAGGGGTTCAGCTTAAAATCAAGCAGAGCTATAACGAAGGGCTTAGCGTTGTTGATCCTTTTCCTTACAATACAGCTAATCCAATTCCGATGGATGAACCATTGCCCAACGGGGTTGTTTACCGTATTCAGCTTGGTGCATTTAGCCAGCCCGTGAATTATTCAGTCTTCAAGGGATTAGCACCGATTTCGGGGGAACTAGTCAAGGGTGGCTCGTTGAAGAAATACTATGCCGGGCTGTTTGAAACCTATAGTGACGCACAGGCAGGATTGGTGTTAGTAAAATCGAAAGGCTTTAGGGATGCCTACATCGTTTCGTGGGTAAACGGTAAAATTATTCCTACCGCCCGTGCCCAAAATTTTGAGCAACGGAAACCCAAACCTACGCATACTAAACCAATAAAAAATGTGAATGAGACTCCTCAGGGAAATACGCTCTATCGCGTTGTAATAGGGACGTTTGAATCCTCTATCCCCCCTCAAGCAATTGTAATTTTGAATGCTGTGGCAAAGGGCAAGGAGGTGGCAAAGAAAATAATTGCCGAGGATGCAGTGAGCTATAGTGTAGGTAATTTTACTAAATTTGAGGAAGCCTTTAAGGTAAAGCAAGCACTTCTCGCAGGCGGTTATGTTGAGGCATACGTTACAACTGTTGTAATTGAAGAGTAATAGATAGTTGAAAATGGAAGAACAGCCTATTTCGTCCCATATGGACGATATTCTTGATGAGATTAAGTTAAGTGGAGTGTTAGTGCTTCACAACGATGAGGTAAACGAGTTCAGCTATGTGGTGGAATCGTTGGTGGAGGTCTGCGATCACGGTAGCCTTCAGGCAGAACAGTGCACCCTCCTTGCCCATTACAAGGGAAAATGTGAAGTGAAGTATGGGTCAATTGGTAAACTAAAGCCCATGAAAGATGAGTTAAGTCGGCGTGGCCTCATGTCTACCATCGAAAACCAACTAAGTTAAGGATTTATGGCACTAGTTATCGGCCTTATTTTACTGGCCCTTTTTCTCTTTTTTGTTGAATTTTTATTAATCCCAGGGGTCACTGTTGCCGGTATCTTAGGAGCCTTAGCAATGGTTACAGGCATTTATTTGGCCTACCATACAATGGGCAGCACTGCAGGAAATATAACCCTTTCGGTGGCAACAATCCTCGCGTTCCTTATAGTATTCTTTTCGCTGCGCTCTAAAACGTGGAAGCATTTGTCGTTGCATACGCAGCTTCACTCCTCCGTGGAAACTGAGCTTACCCGCGTTGAAATTTTACCAGGTGACGAAGGAGTAAGCAAATCGAGGCTGGCTCCAATGGGAACCGTATCCATTAAAGGAATTGAGGTAGAGGCGAAATCTACTGGCGCCTTTATCGATCCTCGCAGGGATGTAGTTGTGGTAAAAGTTGAAAAATCTCGAATAATTGTTAAACCCAAAAATAGTTAGCTATGACAGGTCTAGGTTTGTACCTCATTATTGTTGCCGCAGCTCTTATCGGACTTTGGTTTATTCTCTACTTTATTCCGATTGGGCTTTGGTTTACTGCTGTAATTTCAGACGTTAAAATATCGCTCCTCCAGCTCATCTTAATGCGATGGAGAAAGGTTCCACCATCTACCATTGTATCGGCTCTTATTGAAGGCACTAAGGCTGGACTTACCCTTGTTCCTAATGAGATGGAGGCTCACTACATGGCTGGTGGAAATGTAACCAAGGTGGTTCACGCGCTGGTTTCGGCTCAGAAGGCCAACATTCCGCTCGACTTTAAAATGGCCACTGCTATCGACTTAGCTGGCCGCGATGTTTTTGAGGCAGTGCAAATGTCAGTTAACCCACGAGTTATTAATACTCCACCCGTTACGGCAGTGGCAAAGGATGGTATTCAGCTGATTGCCAAGGCAAGGGTTACCGTTAGAGCCAACATTAAACAGCTGGTTGGAGGCGCCGGCGAGGAGACCATCCTAGCCCGTGTTGGCGAAGGAATTGTTTCGTCCATTGGTTCTTCAGAATCGCACAAAACGGTGTTGGAAAACCCAGACTACATCTCGCGCGTGGTGCTCGACAAGGGTCTTGACTCTGGAACTGCGTTTGAAATTTTATCTATCGATATTGCCGACATCGACATTGGACGTAATATTGGTGCTGTGTTGCAGATGGATCAAGCGAATGCAGACAAGAATATTGCTCAAGCAAAAGCTGAGGAACGACGGGCTATGGCTGTTGCTTTGGAGCAAGAGATGAAGGCTAAGGCACAAGAGGCTAGGGCAAAGGTAATTGAGGCAGAGGCAGAAATCCCCATGGCCATTGCCGAATCGTTCCGCTCAGGGAACTTAGGTATCATGGATTACTACAAGCTGCGGAATCTACAAGCGGATACCGATATGCGCGAATCAATTGCCAAACCACAGCAAGGTAGCAACCAACCAAAGAAATAGTAATTGATTGCTCATCAGTATAGTTATGAAAGAGAGGAAAAAATCCTCTCTTTTTTTCTCGTTTTTTTTGTCAGAATGATTGAATTTTATACTTTTGTCGAGCCTTAACGGAGAGGCATGTGACCAAAATTTTCTTCCAAGAAAATCAAAGTCTGCAGTTGGTCTCCATTCAATACAAGGTTGTTTGGAGAGATGGGTGAGTGGCTGAAACCAGCAGTTTGCTAAACTGCCGTACTGGGTAACTGGTACCGGGGGTTCGAATCCCCCTCTCTCCGCCATAGTTTTTCGGGGTGTAGCGCAGTCCGGTTAGCGCACCTGGTTTGGGACCAGGGGGTCCCAGGTTCGAATCCTGGTACCCCGACAGTAAAGAGCATGTAGATCGTAAGATTTACATGCTCTTTTTGTTTTGATAAGACTGTAGAAGTAAGCAGAGCCTTTCGATGGAATCTTATTCAAAATGGTTATCAATTACGCTGATATTGTAGCTCACCTTTACGCGCTTTTGAATTGAACCAACAATTATTTTCACTTGTTTATAATTTTACTTTAATTTTCACTACTGTCCGGGGAAACAACTTAATTTCTCCTGTATTGCTTAAAATTGTTAAACCTCTACGAGGTATGTAAAGAACAGGGGTTACATTCTCTACAATACTAAATCTCCTACGGAGAATTTTCCGCGCAGCGGATAAAGTATTGTAAAACAGCATACCAATATTTGATGCAAGTTCCCTGTAAGGGATCAACAAATGTTTACCGGACAATAGTGTTTAATTTTATTTGGTTAATTCTAAAGGGGGTGAGATACTGTTATTGAAGGATGGGTGGAATTAATGAGCACCATTAGAATTTATGGGTGTTTAATTGCTAATGATTTAATTGTTTCCTGCCTCACTTTTCTTAAATTGCGATTTAACATTCTGAATAGCAATTCTAGATTTACAGAAATGTAAAGTGGATTAACATCTTGATAATACTGCAATGCCATGCAACCAGACATCCATGAAATCGACTTCATTCCATTAGGCAACATCAACATTAGTTGGAAATTTTTGGAGAAAGCGTTGCTATCCAATGGATTTCGTCTTGTGTTAACGGATACCTTGACCAGCGTTGTAGGGTTGGCCAAGGCTGACAAGAAATTTATTCCTGCGCTAATTGTTTCAGCAGAGGCGACCCTTTCGGCAGAACAACTCGAGATTGCCGAGCTGATGCAATCACGGAGGCTTCCCTATATAAATATCCCAGTTCTTAATGACGGTTCCCTCGGGTTGGTGACCATTGTAGTTGGTAACGAAAGGCTAAAGCAGCAAAGGTTGGAGGAGGCGTTGTCCATCATTCGAGTTTTTATTAGTGTAGGCGAAGCTGCAAGTGGTACCATATCTCCTGATTTTGCTTCTGAATTTCTGGAGGGAGTGAGCCACGAAGTTCGATCGTTTCTAAATGGAATTTCGGGACCAATCCAGCTGCTGAAGGACAAGATTGAGGCAAAGGACCAGTATGACCTATATAGCATGATAGATAGTTCCATTGGAAGGCTGGTTCGGTTTACCTTTAAAACTTCTCTCATTGGTCTTTTGCAAAAGCAAAAGTATGGTGCGAAACAGGAGGTTGTTAACCTTTTCCCTCTCCTACAGCAGGCTACGGTGAATCTTCAGGAGATAAAATTCTCGGGGAGTGTAAATGTGTTGGTGGAAAAACCAGCATTTGAACCTGTTGTTTCTGGCGATGCCGATCTTCTGCTTCAATGCTTTGAATCGCTGATCGAACGGATTGTTCTTTCGTATGGCAACGAAGCCCCCGTGAGTGTGAACTTTAGTTCACCGGAAAATGGAAGATTCAGCTGTAAAATTGCTTTTGCTGGTTTAAGAAGCCTGGATAAGTTAGGTGGCATGGAGCAGCAGCTTAATCGTGATTTTGCCTCGGACATTGGTTTTATTTTAGCCAAGCAAATCATGGAACTTCAAGCGATTGAATTTAAGTTTGTTATCCTC
>DATKVT010000047.1 GCA_035529935.1 Williamwhitmania sp.
ACGTGCTAACGGCTGCCTGCTTGCTATAGACCTCTGTCACATTACAATCGGTGCGAAAAATTATTTTGTTGTTGTCGAGTTCCAAAAAAGTAAAGGACTGCTTACCAAAAAGAGAATCGGCTACTGATCTAAGGCTAGTCATAATGCTCCCAACGATGATTGATACTTTTTAAATGATTCGTCTAGCGAAGCAACGGCCTCTTTTCCGGTTTCATTTGTATTAATAGTGTTCCACATATTAAATACAGGAGCGTTAGAAGTAGTGCTTTGATTATTTCCTTGAATGGCAGGACCACCGGGTACTTGCGTATTCTGACCAAACCATTTTAGGGCATCCATTCCAAAATTCAAAAGCGGATTATTCATGTTTTTTAAATTTAAAAACATTGTATTCAAACCTATTATAAAAGCATCTCTAAAAGTATCCACGAAAAACTCGGCAATACCCTTAACGAAAGGTATCAGTGCGGTAGTGAATGCACCCATTCCCATTTTCGTTAACTTCACTATTGCAGCATTAAAAAAGGAACCAAACCCACCCCTGGTTCCAAATTTTCCACCAAGCCATGATCGCTCGCCTCTCATATAAGCGAAAAAATCCTCGACTAGTAAAACCATTGCAGTTAGAAATTTTCCGAAGCTTTCTATAACCCCGCCAAGCGCTCTTGTCCCTCCAAAGCTTTGATACATTCTTTCGATTACACTGGCAATTATTGCGAAGGTTTGACCTAGCCTATTAAATGTAGGTGTCAAACGCACGATCTCCCCTTGGATTCTTTTAAATGCAGGAACAAGGACAGCATTAAGAGGGGCACCGATGACCTCGAATGCATCTCCGATAATATTTTTCAATTGAGATAGTGCGCCATTAAATGATCGGAGATTTTTCTGAGCTGAACCTCCGAATTGACTTAAAAGAAACTCGGCCGCTTTTCCTGCTTTTAACTCTTCAGCGGTCAATGCTTTAATAGCTGGAGACATTTCTCCTAGCTCGCCAGCAAAGCCGCCTAGAGTCTTAGCTATTTGCCTCACAGTCTCGTTAATAGTTTTTCCGGGCAAAGCACTAGCCATTTCAGCGCCAGCTCTGACGATCAATTTTGCTTGCTCATTAGTCGCCTTGAAACCTTTTGCGAGAGTCAATTGTTGTAGTATTAACTCATCGCCAAAACGACTTACAGATTGGAGCTCCGATGCGAAGGTTTGTAGACCTTTGAATTCACTCTCAGAAAAATCCCCTGCTATTTTCATTGCAGTTTCAAGTCCCAAAAGGGCATCCTCCTGCACACCAGCCAATTCGATCGAAAGTCCGACTAGTTGTCGAAACCTCATAATAGTTTGACCGACAGCCGAAGACGCCAGAGAGAATATTTTCGATATCCCTATGGCCGCAAGGTTTGCCTTAAATATCTTTACGTCACCGACCAAGGATCGAAAGACCCTTCGAAATGCTCCTACTTTTTTCTCGCTCTCCTTATCGCCTATTAGGCCGATTTTTATAAATAGCTCTCGCAAAATATTTTTTTTATCGGCCATTTTCTTTACCCCTTATTTATTGTTTTCTTCCTGCTCTCGCATATATTCCTGAATATCTAATATTTCAAAAGCGTCAAATAAATCCGTTATATTCATGTCGTTTTTCAATTCGCTGAAACTGACGAGGCCAGCAATAACTGGCCTCCATAGATAAAGATCGACTTTTGGAATAATACCTTTATTATCTATTTCTTCCCTAAAAGGCTTCTTCCATCTAGGATTTCCATTATCGGAGAAAAAAAATCCTCGAAATTGTACATCAATACTTCCTTACACACCAAAGCAGTAAAGAGATAATCTCCAAAGTCAGAATTAAAGTCAGTCTTTTTTCCATCTATTAAACAAACCGATGTTAGTTGTTTTAATAGATCAATAAAAGCATCCTCTGGGAGATTCCTGAAAAGTAAATCGATAGCCACATCAAAACGATCACCGTCTATCGATGCGGCTGACGGACCAAGTATTTTTGAAATTCTATGAAATAATCGCCAGCCCTCGATAGCTCCGAACTTAAATATCTCTACCTTTTTGCCTTTGATCGTTACAACATGTTCCAATATTTTTTTCTCCGTGTGTTTTTTTTAATTATTAGGCTGAGACTGCATTCCCGCCTAAAAATGCTATTAGGTTATCGGTTCTAATGGTCCAAACCCGATCCGATTGAGTTTTTCCATAGCTTGCCTCTGGTATTTGCTCCACATAGGCAGATACAGCCGTGAAAAGAGAAGTACCCAAATTGTCCTTAATGTAAAGCGGCCTTAGCCCAGCGTTTGATAGCTCATCGACTAAAGCCACGGTGCTTAGGTCATCGTTGCTTGGACTGCTTTGTTGTAGTGTTACTGTTACCGTACCACTTCTATCATTTGACTTCACTCTAGTCGCCTCACCGTCGGCACCCACGACCAGTTCCCATGCTGGGTTAGACCGTGAAACTGAGACTTTAGATTCGGAAAATCCTCTTAATATGAATTCGCCAAAAATTATCGAGACTTCTTTTGGGTCGAAAGTATATAGCATTGAAAAACCCCTTTATTTAAGCAACTACGGTGCCGTTAATTTGAATCGTTTGAATTGCATTGGAAGCATAAGCAACAAATGAAATCCCCGTTAGTAATCTATTACTTTTATCGATTGCAGATAATGCAGAGGCTAAAGGTACATTGACAACCGGCTGGGGATCATTCAATAAATACTCGTCAATAATGGATTGCTGCAAGCGGGCATTTATCGTGTTCGCTACCTGATTAATGCCATTATTATTTATTGGGATTTTATTTTGGCTGGTCATTAGAGCAAAAACATCTTCCTGCATTCTTGCCTCAAGATAAACTGCTCCAATATATAGATCTATATAGCCTCCATTAGTTCCTACTCCGTTGAAAGTAATATTGACGCCAGCGGTAACAGAGTATTGATTGAGGTTATAGTCCCTTAGCAATGTTTCTTCTGTCGTCGTCCATTGTGTAGTACTAGCAAGCTCTAGCGACTTATAAGCAGCGGTATAGCTTCCAGGTGTTAGAGAAAGGATTCTAGATGCCACAGCAACTTCCAAATGTTTCGCTGTACCAGTGTAGGTAGAGTCCGTTATCCATAAGCTAGATAAATTCGACGCTGCACCTAAATCACGAATTTCTGTTCGCAGATAAAAGCCTGATTTTTTATTTGCAGCGCACCATGCAATTGCTGCAAGCTGCGAGCTATCATCCTCATAAACCATAGAATGCCCGAACCAAGCATTGTCATTTGCTGCTATAGCATCAAGGTCGGATGATGTAACATCTCCAACGGCTGGGGTCGTCGCTGTATAAAGAGCTGTAGCTTGACTAGCACCAGCAGTGACAATGGCAGTAACGGAAATAATATTTCCCGCTTCGGCATTAGTTATTGTGATAGTGTCCGTGCCATCGCTAACGGCTGTAACCACTGATCCTAAAGCTTGGATTGCGCTTGCAATATCTGTTAGCGTTGT
>DATKVT010000048.1 GCA_035529935.1 Williamwhitmania sp.
GCAAATAAAGCTTCGTGCCGATCGACTCAAGGGCAAGAATCCGAATTGCTACATACTAAGCGAAACGTTACTCGAAAACATATTGAAGCATGCCGTGAGCATGAAGCCAGACCTCTTGGTGGTAGACTCCATTCAAACACTATACACCGACAGGGTTGAATCATCTCCGGGAAGTGTTTCACAGATTAGGGAAACGGCTGCGAATCTGCTCAAGTTTGCCAAGGAAACGGCTACACCAATATTTATCATTGGCCACATAACGAAGGACGGAAGCCTTGCTGGCCCTAAGGTGCTGGAACACATTGTAGACGTGGTGCTCCAGTTTGAAGGCGATAACAACTTTGTATACCGAATTATTCGTGCCCACAAAAACAGGTTTGGATCCACCTCTGAGTTGGGCATATTTGAGATGCAAAACAGCGGTCTTCGTGAGGTTGAAAACCCATCGGAAATACTCATATCACACCGCTCTGAGTCGCTAAGCGGCGTTGCCATAGCTGCCACCATCGACGGAATTCGCCCATTTCTTATCGAAACCCAAGCGCTGGTGAGCACCGCAGCCTACGGAACACCGCAACGATCTACCACCGGTTTTGATATTCGAAGGCTCAACATGCTGCTGGCGGTTTTGGAAAAGCGGGTGGGGTTTAAGCTAGCGTCGAAGGACGTATTTCTGAACATTGCGGGTGGGCTAAAAGTTACCGACCCCGCCATTGACCTCGCCGTAATTGCTGCAATTCTATCCTCCAACCTTGACGCTGCCCTCCCCGACGATTGCTGCTTTGCAGGTGAAGTAGGCCTTTCGGGCGAAATTCGTCCCGTGACCCGGCTCGATCAGCGCATAACCGAGGCGGCTAAACTTGGCTTTAAACGGATCTTTGTATCTGGAAATTTAAAAAATATTGCAGCCAATAACACCATTCAGATTGTAACTGTTGGTCGAGTTGAGCACCTTGTAAAGCATCTTTTCTCAAACAACAGCCAATAGCTCAGTAGTACTATTGATGTTTATTTTTGAGTGCAGATCATTCATTATAACATGTTTATCATGACACGTTACACAATTAGTTAACAATATTAATCCATGAGAATTGCAGTTGTAGGTTTTGGGGCAGCAGCCATCGGCTTTATCGAAAAAATTAAAAGCACTGCTCACGAAGTTCACGTTTTTGAAAAGAGCAAAGATATCTACTCTTCCAGCATTTCGGGCATAAGAGCCGATGGCAAGTTGTTTGTGTCGTCCGAAATGGGGGGCGATATCGAAATTGACCTTGACCTGCAGAAGGTGTTAGTGGACTACTACCTCAGCCATACCAACAATAAGCAAGTTGAAACCGGCTCTTCCTTTCGAAATAAAGAGTTCTACAAAAAGTTTTATGAGCATGGCTTTCAGCCCATAAGCTCCGACTTCTACCACATTGGCACCGATCAGCTCAAGGAGGTTCTCTTCAACATTTTTGAAGATTTCAAAAAATACAAAAATATCCACTTCCACTTCGATCACCCCATTGACGACGTTACAATGACTGGGGATAAGACCCAGGTGAATCAGATTGGAGAATTTGACCTTGCGGTTGTTGCCGTTGGACGAAGCGGGCATAAGCTGATAAATAGGCTCATTACAAAGTATCCCGACCTTGTTCTGGATAATACCAAGGTAGACTTGGGCATTCGCTATGAACTCCCAAACCATATAGTAGAGGAGCTAAACAAGGAGATGTATGAATTTAAAGTTCGTTACAAGAGCAAAACAGGCTACATGGTGCGAACCTTTTGCAATAATCCTTCGGGATACGTAGTTACCGAAAACTATGGCGATTTTACAACGGTTAATGGACATGCTAAAATGCGGGAGAAGAGTGGCAATACCAACTTTGCCATTCTCACCACCCTTGTGCTAACCGAGCCGTTTAACGATCCAATTGGCTATGGTTCGTACATCGCCAAGCTATCCAACCTCCTTGCCGGTGAAAATAGAGTGATCCTTCAAACCTATAGTCACTTTAAAGATTCAAAGCGGACAAAAAACTTGTACCGTGTAAAACCAACCCTTCCAGAGAAAAATTACATTTTAGGTGACATCAACCTAGCCTTTCCACGAAGGATAATGGAGAGCATAATAGACTTTATTGAAAAGTTAGAGGAGGTTATCCCGGGAGTTGCCAATAACGACAACCTAGTCTACGCTCCAGAAATTAAGTTTTACTCCAACAAACTGAACAACCAACTCTACCCTCAGCTGAAGTTTATTGGAGATAGTTCCGGAGCCACTCGTTCAATTATTTATGCCACTGCCCACGGCTATATTTTGGGCGAAGAAATTCTGAAAAGAGTATAGTAACAAAAAAAAGAGGCTGCTCATAATTGAGTCAGCCTCTTACCATTTTTTTAAACGATAGTTACAAGTCTACTGCAACAACCTCCTTAATTTCCGGTACGTCGCGCCGAATGGCTTGCTCAACACCGTTTCGTAAGGTCATCAAGCTGTAAGGACAGCTACCACAAGCACCCTGCAGGTGAACCTTAACCACCATTTCGGGTGTAACCTCAACAAGGCTAATGTCGCCACCATCATTCTGAAGGTAAGGCCTAACCACGTTTATGGAATTCTGAACCCGCTCAGTAATATCATTCATATCTGCCATTTTCTGAATTATTATCGCGTTTTGATTTCAACGCGCTTTGTTGGTTCAAGGTTTTTATTTCGAAGTTCAATTTGGTCAAGAAATTTTTCTGCCAACAAATGGAACGCTTTTCCCGAAATGGTATCCTGCGTTGCTATCGGAGATCCAGAATCTCCGCCTTCGCGAATACCTTGCACAAGTGGGATCTGACCTAATAGCGGTAGTTTCATACGTTCAGCAAGATGGCGGCAACCGTCTTTCCCAAAGATGTAGTATTTATTGTTTGGTAGCTCTTCTGGTGTAAACCACGCCATATTTTCCACCAAGCCAAGGATGGGAACATTAATGCCCTTGGTTGTAAACATACTGATTCCTTTAACTGCATCGGCCAGAGCAACATCCTGCGGCGTGCTCACGATGATGGCCCCGGTAACAGCCGCCTCCTGAACTATGGTGAGATGAATATCGCCCGTTCCGGGAGGAAGATCCAGCATTAGAAAATCGAGCTCTCCCCAATTTCCTTGGTTGAGCAGCTGGCGCAATGCACTGGTTGCCATGGGGCCACGCCATACAAGCGCCTCGTCGGGATTAACAAAGAAACCAACAGACAAAACCTTTACTCCATGGGCATCAACCGGGTCAATAAGATCCTGCCCATCAACTACGGTTACGCTAGGTCGAACACCCTCAATGTTGAACATCTTTGGCATGGATGGTCCATAAACGTCGGCATCGAGCAAGCCAACCTTGTAACCCAATCGGGCAAGGGAAACGGCAAGGTTTGAAGCAATGGTCGATTTACCAACACCGCCTTTGCCCGAGGCAATGGCTACAATATTTTTAACTTGGTGAATTCCGGAAATCACACTCTTTTTTGCCTCCTTAGGATTCGCCTGTGGGGTCTTTACCAACTCCAGAATACTTACAACGATGGCATCACCAAACTCCTGCTTAATAATAGTTTCACATTGCTTCTTGATCCCGCTTGCAAAGGGATCTTTTACCTTCTTAAAAACTAAGCTGAATGACACCTTTTGCTCGTCCACGTTAAGGTTCTCTACAAAGCCAAGCGAAACAATATCAGAGCCAAATTCCGGGTGGATTACCTTCCCCAGAATAGCCATTACGTTATTTTTATCAAGTTTCATTTGATTGTTATTTACGGTAGTAACCGATTAATTGGTAATATGTTTGTTTAATTATTCAAACGTAAGTTCTTTACTCGGATCCCAGAAGAGCTTTTCGAATTCAACCACTTTACTTTCGAATACCTCAATACCTTCTCCTTCGAGCAGCTGCTCCATGGTGTCCTCTCCCGGGAAATGGTGTTGTCCCGAAAGAAGTCCAACGCGATTTACAACCCGATGGGCAGGCAGGAATTCGTCTAAATGATGGCAACCATTTAGGGCCCAACCAACCATCCGGGAAGATTTGGCACTGCCCAAATACCTTGCAATGGCGCCATAGGTCGTAACCCTGCCAACCGGAATTAATCGGGTGACTTCGTAGACTCGTTCAAAGAAATTGCTCTTCGAATTGTCGGGGTTCCTCAATTGGTTTTGGGCCATCGATCCTGAACTGTAAATATGTTATGCACATTCCCTTTTCTAAAAACTGCGATTCATAGAAAGTGCGAATGCCAAGAATAGGATCGTCTTTAACCGATCCGTAAAGATCTTCGGTAGCAACAAAAATTTCCAAACCATTCTCCTCGGCCAGCGCCTTGGTGTAGCGGTGTAGATTCAGGTTGTCGGTTTTAAGATGAACAACGCCACCGGGTTTTAGGAATGCCCGATAGCTGTTGAGAAACCGGCTTGAGGTTAACCGCTTTTTAATTCGAGTAGCCTTAAGCTGCGGATCGGGAAAGGTTATCCAAATCTCAGAAACCTCGTTAGGGTTGAAGAATGAATTGATAAACTCAATCCTTGTGCGCAAAAAGGCGGCATTGGCAATTCCCTCCTCTACGATGGTTTTGGCGCCGCGCCACAAGCGTGCACCCTTTATATCGACACCCAAAAAGTTTTTATCCTTAAATCTGCGCGAAAGGCCAACGGTGTATTCTCCCTTACCACAGCCCAACTCCAGCACAATGGGATAGCCATTCTGGAATACCTCCTCGTTCCATTTTCCTTTACCAGCGTAATCTCTCCGAAAAACTTCATCAAATTCTGGCTGAAACAAATTCTTGAATCCAAGGTTTTCCTCGAACCGCATAAGTTTATTCTTTCCCACTGTAACTTAACCCATTTAATCGTTTACCTTTTCTACGCGCACGCCAAATTTTGCAATACCCTCCAGCGACTTCTCGCGCATTCCCTGAACTACAGATATGGTATAGGTCCCCGGAAATGGAAATTTTATCATCATCCGATATGGGTAGCGCAAGTCATAGAAGTTCGAAATACCTTTCCCATACCATTTGCCTTGATTATCGGCAAGAGGAACTTCAAGGGTATCGCGAACAAGTGCACCCTTGGGTGAGGTGGTAGTAACAAACAGAAACAGGTTGGCGTAGCGGTAGCCGCTTGAGTTTCGTATGGTAAAAAGAATATTCTGCACAGAAATTGTATCACTTACTGGAAGTTGAAATACGAGGCTATCATTGGCCTGCCACTCGTTGTGCGGAATGTCTTTAATTTCTTCATAAACCATGTTTCTATCGCACGCCACCATTGCAATTGCGGCAAGTGCAATAAGCAGCCATTGGCTACTCGCTTTTCTGATTACGGTCATTGGGTAGTCTTCTTTTTGGACGTTTACGCTTATGCTTATTTTGCTGATTGCGGGATTCATCAAACCGGGTTATGCTATCCTGCCCAATAACGTTGTGAAAATCGGGTTCCACTTCCGGTTGTTTAGAGGTGGAAGATATCTCCACAACTATGGGTTCACAAAGCATATCAACCTTCACTCCCTGCTTATTCTGACTAACAATCTCCTTTACTCGGTCTACAGGTACAGGAGTGATGTTTACAATTGTATTGGGGTCGAAGCTGTACCACATAATACGTTTAAAAATATCGGTCTTCACGTGGTATGCCGTTCCATCCTTTGTCTCGAGAGGTATGGTTGTTCTGGGAAAATCTTTCTGTGCATCAATGTAGCTGTCGAGCTCGTAGTTTAGGCAGCACTTGAGTTTACCACACTGTCCGGCCAACTTTTGTGGATTGAGCGATATTTCCTGGTATCGAGCAGAATTTGTTGTCACAGAAACAAAGTTTGTAATCCAGCCTGAGCAACAAAGTTCACGACCGCAGGAGCCGATGCCACCAATTCGCCCCGCCTCTTGGCGAGCACCAATCTGGCGCATCTCAATGCGAACCTTAAACTCCTCTGCCAAAACTTTAATTAACTCCCGAAAATCAACACGTTCATCAGCGATATAGTAGAATATGGCTTTGGTCTTATCACCCTGAAACTCCACATCGCCAATCTTCATGTTCAGCTTGAGCGAATTGGCTATTTGCCGAGCTTTAATCATGGTGGTGTGTTCCATGCTAATAGCTTCCTCCCACTTCTGAATGTCTACAGATTTTGCCTTCCGGTAAACCTTCTTCATTTCAGCGCTGGACAGGTCAACGCCAAATTTGGCTGCCTGAAATCGCACCAGTTCGCCAGTTAGCGAAACAATGCCAATGTCGTGTCCCGGCGATGCCTCAACGGCAACGATATCACCCTTTGAAAGATTTAACTTATTTGCGTTCCGGTAAAAACTCTTGCGCGTATTTTTGAACCGAATCTCTACAACATCAAACTCGATGCCCGTGGTGGGTAGATCGTTTAGCCAATCGTAGGTAGCTAGCTTATGACAACCCTCTTTTTGGGTACTTACAAGCTCCCCTTGCTCATTTTCAGAAAAGCCACAACCTCTGCAGCAATCCGATGTATATGGTTTAGACATTATTCCTCAGGTTTATATTATTATCTGGTATTTACTGAAACCAGCTGCATTAAAAGCTGTTATGGCACATCTGCCATGCTCCACAATACCATACCTTATACTATTCAACTTGCAAAATTAGCTATTTTTTAGAGTTTATGACTTTTACCATCTTTAGAACCAAATCGGTAAAAATGACCTTAGGATTACCGTTTTGGCTAATCTGAAGAAAGGCAAGATTCATCTCCCTATATATCACCTGGGCAACTCCTGCTGGAATGTAAGGGGAAAAGTTGGTAACAAAGACCTCTTCGTTCTTTCCTGGAAAGGCAAGATCAGTAAGTCCCATGTTGGTCATAAGGCTATCGCGGGTAAGTTTTTCAGCATACTCAAAAAAGTTTTTTTGCCGCTCTCTACCCATGGAGGCCATCTCCTCCGCCCACTCCATCAACCCCAAGACATCCTTCTTATACGACAACCTCATCATTTGCTGAAATGCCTCAAACCAGTTTATGCTCTGGCTGCCATCGGCTGCCAACTGCTGGGCAAGTGCAAAGTTACCATTGGCAATTCGAGCAATGGATTGGGCCATAAAAGGCTCAACGGCCAGCCGATCCTCCAGCGCGGATGCTAAACTCTGACGATCGATATGGGGAACCTTTATAAGCTGTGTTCGCGAAAGAATGGTTTTGATAATTCGTTCCGAGTTTTCAGAAACGAGCATAAAAAGTGTTTTTTCGGGGGGCTCCTCAATTAACTTGAGCAACTTATTTGCCGAAACCTCGTTCATACGCTCCGGTAGCCATATTACAACCACCTTATATTCCGACTCAAACGACTTGAGGCTTAGCTTACGAATTATTTCCGACGCTTCGTTTTTACTAATGCTACCCTGCTTATTCTCTATCCCAATATATTCATACCACTTGTTCTCGCTAAAGTATGGCGACAAAAGAAACAGCTCACGCCATTTGGCAAGAAAATGATCGCTGCGCACATCCTTGTCAGAATCTTTGGTGGTGTTAACGGGAAAAATAAAATGAAGATCTGGATGTATTAACTTTTGATACTTCTTGCAGGAGTGGCACGTTCCGCAGGAATCATTTTCTGTTGGGTTTTCGCAGCAAACCAGCTGACCATAGGCAATAGCCAAGGCGAGATTTCCAGATCCCTCCGGACCTAGAAAGAGCAATGCATGTGGAATTCTACCCTCTTTTACCGTCTGTATCAGCTGTTGCTTAACCTGCTCCTGCCCAACTATATCGCGAAAGAACATTACTCTGCAATTTTGTGTTTTGAAAAATAGCTAAATGGTGCTCAAAGTTAACAAAAATAGTTAGAGCATTACGGAAACGATTCCGTAGAAAAATTGCGGACTCTCGCCTCTGTTATCGTCAAAACACTACTTTTTTGCGTAACTTTACCGTTCAGATTCGACAGAGACTTATTTCACGATAATAAACAAATTAAGCTATGGTAACAATTGACAGCTACAATTTTGCGGGGAAGAAGGCAATCGTTAGGGTTGACTTTAATGTGCCGCTCAACAAGCAAACACTAGAAGTAACCGATGATACGCGCATCCGTGGAGCCTTACAAACCATTCAGAAAATTGTTAAGGACGGAGGTTCTGCCATCCTAATGTCGCACCTTGGACGTCCGTCTGGAGTGGAGGCAAAGTATTCGCTAAAACCGGTAATTACAGTTCTTTCTAAGCTGCTTGGTGGTAAGGAAGTTAAGTTTGCCGACGATTGTATGGGTGAATCGGCTAAAAAAATGACTGCTGCTCTCAAGCCGGGAGAAGTTCTCCTGCTTGAGAATCTTCGATACTATGAAGAGGAAGAGGGAAAGCCTCGCCTTCCAGACACGGCTACCGACGAGGAGAAAAAAGCTGCAAAGGCCGGAGTGAAGGAAAAGCAAAAAGAGTTTACCAAGCAGCTGGCCAGCTATGCCGATTGCTATGTTAACGATGCCTTTGGAACTGCCCACCGTGCTCATGCATCCACCGCGCTCATTGCGCAATATTTCCCTGGCAATAGTATGTTTGGCTACCTTATCGAAAGCGAACTTAAGGCCATGGACAAGGTGCTCAAGGCTCCTGAAAAACCATTTACTGCAATTATGGGTGGTGCCAAGGTTTCCGACAAGATTTTACTCATTGAAAATCTCCTAAACCGCGTTGACAACCTAATTATTGGTGGCGGTATGACCTACACCTTTATTAAGGCTCAAGGTGGCAAGATTGGGAAGTCGCTGTGCGAGGAGGATAAGCTCGACCTAGCTTTGGAACTGCTGAAGAAGGCAAAAGAAAAAGGGGTTAATGTATATCTCCCCGTCGACGCCATTAACGCCGATGCCTTCGACGCCAATGCCAACACCCAAATCACCAAAATTGACGAAACACCGGAAGGCTGGATGGGTCTCGATATTGCCGACAAGTCCATCAAAATATTCAGCGATGTAATTGAGAACTCTAAAACCATTCTTTGGAACGGTCCCATGGGTGTATTTGAAATGGACAAGTTTGCCAAGGGAACTTCCTCAATTGCACAATCCATTGCCCGTGCTACAGCAAAGGGTGCATTTAGCTTGATTGGCGGCGGTGACTCCGTGGCAGCTATCAACAAAAACAAGTTGGCCGACAAGGTTAGCTACGTTTCCACCGGTGGCGGTGCCATGCTCGAATACATGGAGGGCAAAGAGCTTCCAGGTATCAAAACCATTAGAGGTTAATAGCATTCCTCATACTTACAGGCAGGTTCAGGACTTTCTGAACCTGCTTTTTTTATGGAGTAATCGAGCACAACTTTATCATTGTGCAAATTTTTAACTTTGCACAAACTTTGGCTGATATACGCTAAGGTTTCAACACTAAAATGATTGACCCCGATGGTAGACGATCAACTCATACATCGCATTTTTAACCTTGAGAAAAACCACGTTGATTTTGATCAACTTGTGCTGAATATCTTCAAGTTTCAGGCAGAGTATGTTGAAGTTTATCGGGAATATGTGAATCATCTTGGGATAAATCCGCACAATGTTAAACAGGTCGAAATGATTCCATTTTTACCCGTTGAGTTCTTCAAAACAAAGGAAGTAATTGCCCAGGGCAAAACGCCAGAGGTTGTATTCTCAAGCAGCGGTACCACCGGAATGGTTCGCAGCCACCATTATGTTGCTAGTAGCGCTATATATAGCCAAAGCTTTATTGCTGCATTCAAAAAATTTTATGGGAATCCCAACGAATACTGCATTCTTGCGCTGCTACCTTCATACCTAGAACGCGAAGGATCGTCGCTGGTGTATATGGTTGATGAGCTCATTAAGCAAACCGGTCATCCCGACTCCGGCTTTTATCTTCACAACCTCGACGACCTAGCAGTCAAGCTGCAGCGGCTTGATGATTCCGGTCAAAAGGTTCTACTTATAGGCGTTTCCTTTGCCCTCCTCGACCTGATTGAACAGCATCAGCTGCACCTTAACCACACCGTTGTGATGGAAACTGGTGGTATGAAAGGAACTCGACGTGAACTTCCACGGGAGGAGCTTCATCAGGTGCTTTGCGATGGACTTGGCGTTTCATCTATTCATTCAGAATACGGAATGACTGAATTGCTTTCACAAGGTTACTCGTCTGGAAGTGGACTTTTTAAGACTCCCGCATGGATGAAGGTTATAATCAGAGATACCAACGACCCCTTTTCATTTGTCGCAGCAGGACAGACTGGTGGCATTAACATTATCGATCTTGCCAACCTTTACTCCTGCTCTTTCTTGGAACTTAAAGACCTTGGGAAAGTTCATCCAACCGGAGAATTCGAAGTTCTTGGCCGCTTCGACACCAGCGATATTCGGGGCTGTAATTTGCTGTTAAACGAGTAATGCCAGCATGATTTCCTGATTAATTTCCTCCCTATAAAGATTAATTTTTTTATTCCTGAGCCGCTTTTTGTATGAATGGTTGGTGAAAAATTGGGGAATATTCTTAATTTCACCTAAAATTAATTCTCCGCTGCAATGGAAAGTTTTGGATCGTGGTGGCAAGGGTTGGAGGTGATATCCAAAATATATTGGCTGATAACCTTACCCTTTTCCCTTTTATTCGTTATCGAATTAGTGATGTCTTTTCTAGGCGCAGGGTCCGATTCAGGCGGTTTTGATGCCACCGGCAACCTCGATACTACAACTGATCTTGACGACGGAATTTCGTTCCAGCTAGTAACGCTTAAAAACCTAATTGCATTTTTTACAGTTTTTGGGTGGAGTGGCCTTGCCTGCATCGACAGCCATTTGGGTTTGGCTTCCATCATCACCATCTCTTTCATCAGTGGATTCCTGATGATGGTAATCATGGCCAGCATATACTATTTCATGGGAAGGCTAGCCGAATCAGGCAATCTTGAAATTAATCGTGCCATTGGGGAAAAGGCAAGTGTATACCTCTTTATTCCTCCCAAAAGGCAGGGGGTAGGGAAAATTCAAATAAAGCTCCAAGGTTTGCGGACTCTTGACGCCATGACCGATGACGATATGACCATCCCAACTGGATCGTTGGTGGAGGTGGTTGGCATCCTTACAAATGAAATTTTACTTGTCAAAAAAATATAAAAAATTATGAGTCAGTATCTTGTTATTGCAGTAATAGCAGCGGTAGTTGTTATTTTTATGCTCCTTGTATCGCTTTTCAAACGATACAAACGATGTCCTTCCGACAGAATTTTAGTTGTTTACGGAAAGGTTGGTCGTGGCATATCGGACGAGGCCCGTTCTGCCAAGTGTGTTCATGGTGGAGCCGCCTTTATTTGGCCAGTAATACAGGACTATGCCTTTCTAAACCTCACTCCTCTCTCAATTGAAATTAATTTGACCAGTGCGTTGAGTCAGCAGAATATTCGTGTGGACGTTCCTTCCCGTTTTACAGTTGGTATCTCCACCGAACCGGGTATAATGGATAATGCTGCTGAACGTTTGCTAGGGCAGAGCCAGGACGATATTAGCAACCTAGCCAAGGATATTATTTTTGGTCAACTGAGGTTGGTTGTGGCCACCATGGAGATTGAGGAAATTAACAGTAATCGTGATAAGTTCCTCGCCGCAGTTTCGTCCAACGTGGAGGCTGAGCTGAAGAAAATTGGTTTAAAACTCATCAACGTTAACGTAACCGATATTAACGATGAGTCGGGATACATTGAGGCGCTTGGTAAGGAGGCTGCTGCTAAGGCCATTAACGACGCCAAAAAAAGTGTTGCCGAAAAGAATCGCGATGGTTCAA
This sequence comes from Williamwhitmania sp., assembly GCA_035529935.1. Classification (NCBI taxonomy): domain Bacteria; kingdom Pseudomonadati; phylum Bacteroidota; class Bacteroidia; order Bacteroidales; family Williamwhitmaniaceae; genus Williamwhitmania; species Williamwhitmania sp. The sequence goes on from DATKVT010000048.1 coordinate 11,780, forward strand.
TTGGTGAGGCCAATGCCATGCGCGACCAGCGCGTTCAAGTTTCCAGCGCCGATGCTACCGCGGTAGAAGGAGAAAATAGAGCCAAAATAACCATTGCCAACTCTAACTCCACCCGTCGTGAAAACGAAGCTGAGGCTGAACGTAAAGCAACAGCAGCCGAAAAGGTTGCCAAGGCAAAAGCACTTGAAGAGGCCTACGCTGCAGAAAAACTTGCCGAATCCTCTCGTGCCAACCGCGATCAGGCAACCCAAAATGCCGATATCATTATTCCTACCCAAATCAATAAAGAAAAAATCGAGATTGATGCCGAGGCTATTGCCGAACAAACACGTCGTCAGGCACGCGGGGAGGCCGATGCAATATTTATGAAGATGGAGGCACAGGCAAAGGGTATGCTCGAAATTCTAAGCAAACAGGCAGAAGGTTTTGAACGGTTGAGCAAGGCTGCCGGAAACTCCAAGGATGCCGTAATGATGATGATTGCCGACAAGCTGCCCGAGTTGGTTAAGACACAGGTTGAAGCCATCAAAAATCTTAAAATCGATAAGGTTACTGTTTGGGACAACCTTTCTGCCGGGAAAGATGGAAAATCGCCAGCAACTGCAAACTTCCTTTCCGGAATGTTGGGTGCAATTCCCCCGTTTGAGGAGCTGTTTAAGATGGCCGGAATGGAGTTGCCAAGCTACCTAAAGGGGAAAACCATAGAGGAGGGAAAATCTGAGGTAATCGCTGAAGAGCCCAAACCCCAAGAGCCGAAAAAATAGGTATTCTACTATCTAAGTAGCTTAAAAATCAGGCTACCTTTCCAAAATAAACTCTTGCTTTCATAACGTGAAAAGCACAAGAGGTTGGAGAGGTAGCCTGATTTTTGTACCTATGTAAGGTGTATTAAACTTTTAATTCCCGTAATAGCTGGATAGCCTTTTCTTAAATACGCGATCGTTGGCTTCGTTAATTGCCTTCACAAATGCAGCAATACGGGCCTTCCGCCCATTGATCTCCTCCTGACTGATGGAGTCTGCATCCCTAAACACAATCTGCTCCACCTTGTAACCTTCAGAATTCAAGGTCATGGCAACTGCAGCATTTAGGTCGTCGAAAATAATTACGGATGGAAGGCTGTTGGCCGAGTATTGGTATATGGCCGTTAGCACTTTGGCTTTGATGTACTTAATCTGATCTGCCCCAAGGTATTTGGCTCCAAGGAGAAGACGTATTAGATCGATCTTTGCTACACTTTTTTTGTCGCCATCAGCCTTTAACTTTTCGTACTCCTTCTGGTCGGTGGACAGGAATAACTCACGAAAATCGGCCGGAAGCAGCATAATATCGCGGTGCTCATTTTTCTTCTGCTGCGTTTTAAACTCCTTTTGCGCCAATTTTTGATTGGAAGGGATATAGTCGGACCACTTACGTGTCCGCCGAAATGATTCGGTCATTGGCCTCGGTTTCCAGGAGGTTACCGGCCGCTTCATAATTGGATCTTCAAGGTTTAAATGCCCCGATTCCAAACCATACATCATACAGTTAATAAAGTGAATGTAGCTACCACCAAGGCTGGCGTGCAACGCCGACCAAAGTGTCTGGTTGTTCCCTTGTCGAAGCGAATCGGTGCCGTTTTCATCCACCTGAAGTTTCTTATCCTTTAGCGCCTTTACAAAGTCCGCATCTAAAGAAACAGGATAGTAGGTAGCTTCGTTATCAGAGATGGCGTCGGTGAGTGATCCGCTATGCTGCAGGGCTTTAACATCAACTACCTGGCTAGTGTCGTTGGAGAATTTAACATGAAGCTTGTAGTCATATGTCCAACGCATCTCCTTAACCGACTGTGCAATCAAGGGTATACTAAGGCAGATAAAAACAAGTATAATAATCAGCTTTTTCATATTCAGGAGGTTGTTTGTTTTCAACATTTACCAAATTTAGGTAAGTAGTATGGTAATAGCAAAGGGATTCTTCAAAATGCATAAAAAAAGAGGCGCATCAGCTGCGCCTCATTCTAAAACCCCCAGCAATGCTACTCTGCCGGATACCCTACGGTTTGAGCAAAAACCACATTCTTCTCCGGTGAAAGTTTTAACACCGTTTTTAACTCCTCCCGATTTACCATGCCTCTAACCACCGTTGCCAAACCAGCAGAGGCACAGTAGAGGTAAATATTTTCGGAAATAAAGCCCGTATCCGCTCCTGAATAAAAAAACTTCATCTCCTCCGGTCGATTGGCCATTTTGGAATAGTCGGCAACATATATAAGGTTAACCGGTGCCCCTCCCACAAAATCCTGCTGTCCCGTTTTGGAACGAATATCTTCTGCCAAGACTGGAATCAAGGAATTTTGCAGGGCATCATAGCGGTATACACCGCTCTTCAATGATACATAAATCTCCACCTCCTGCCAGTTGTTGGCACTTGGAGCGGTACGCTTCCCTGATTCTGGACGAGAAATCCCAGCACCAGCCCACAACAGGTTGGCAAGTTCTTGCATCGATAATTCCCTGTTTGAAAAAGTGCGCGTTGTTTTACGCTCCTTTAGTATATCCATTAAAGGCCTTCCGCCGGAAGTTTGTGGCGTTGGCAATTTTAGTGTATCCATGTCCTGCGAAAAGCCTATTGTGGCAAATATTTGTAAGATGATTAAGAGTGCTAAATTCTTTGTCTTCATGCCCAAAGAACTATATCCCCAAACGTTTACGCAATGCCGAAGGTATGGCATCCTTGTGAACCATTACTGCAATTGTGAAACGGCGGAGGTATGGTTGGCTCATGTATAGCAACCCACCGTATTTGTTAGAGTCCTTATTCCACGAATTCTTTATAATGTAAAATCGCTTCCCATCTTGATCAACAACGGTTCCTACGAGGTGCATGAGGTGATCATCGGTAAGCGTATAGTTATCAAAATCGGCCTGCCGCTCCGCTTCCGTGGCAATTTTCTCTGGAACAGGACCTTCGCCGCCATACAGAACCTTACGCTTCTCAGCGCTAGTCATGGCTGTCCATTTCGCCATTTCGAGACCAGCCACCTCCTTTGTGCTATCATCGGGATACACTGCAATACCTTTTGAGTATTCAAAACCTGGATTTCCAACATCACCATCCCAGCAAACAGTATAACCCTTATTTATGGCATTCTCTACCACTCCAACAAGGTCATCAAGCGGAACATTATAGTAAAGGCCGTTGCTCCAGTTATCTGGAATTTCTAACAATACTTTCTTGTTGAAGGGGTAACATGGGAACGAGGTGAGTTCAACATAATCGTCCGGATTAAAACCAAGTTTCTTAGTAAATTCAGTTGGGGTGGTCTTCTTTGAATCATAGGTGAATGAGGTTACCGGTGCCCCAAGGTAAGCATCAAGAATACCGACAAAGCCACTCTTCCACGCCGTGGACAACTTCTTGTCAGGATTTTTAACTACCGCACCTACATATGCATCGAGAACAGCATAGAGCTCAGCATGAACAGGCTTTGGCTCACCATAGTTTAGTCCAGGATAAACTGAATCTGGCACCATGCCCTTATCCTTAATAATGTTTAATACATCATGAGCCTGACCTCCTTCTGAAAAATTTGAGGTTCCTTGTCGACGAACATATGAAACAGCCTTACGCAGGTATGCCTCGCGAACAAAAAACATTTCAGAAAGATTCAAGTCGGGTTTGCCCATCCGTAAAAGTTCCGACTCAACATACGATACCGTAGCAAAACTCCAACATGTGCCGGAGCGGTATTGATCCTTAACGGAAGTTATGGGCAACTTTTTTATGGTAGTGAAATGGTAGCCGCCTGCCGAAATAGTGTCTTGAGCGTTAATCTGGGTAAACAATCCCAGAAATAGAATCAGAAGGAATAGCCTAGTTCGAATCATAACTTGCAATGTTAGTTGGTTTTGGATTAGAATGCGGTTATCCCACTAGGTTTAACCACAGGTTTGTCGAAATTTGATTGGGAATTTAAATTCACTATATTGCCCCCCAAATTAGTAAATATAGATGCGTAGGGCAAGAATTTTTTTGGCAATTACAGCTTACATGCTGCTTATCCAAAGAAAAGTAACACACTCTTTCTTTGCATTGTTTGGTTCAAAGCCAAACAGCAGTAGGGAAAGCATGTTTACACACCCACGGCGCAAGGGGAATAGTCCCCTACCTAGCAACATCAACAACCGATTCTATTTCCCAAGCAAAGATATTTGCAACCTTGGTCTTACCAACGGCTACACCGATCGGTTCCTCCTTATTTGACTTTTCGTAGTAAGTTAATCTAGAACCCAGCTAACTTAGGGTAAGGCTATTTCTATATCCTTATAGGCACTTAGAAATACTAGTTATCAACCTTATTTTAAGCAGATTAACCTGCATTGCTTTAATTTTCAGATCTGGAGTTGAAATTTCCCTGACAACCTTAGAAACAACCAATTAATCTTAATTATATGAAGAAGTGCTTACTTTCAGTAGCAGCCTTGCTGCTTGCCGCCCCAATTTTTGCGGGAGGTATCCTTACAAACTCTAACCAAAGTGCGGCTTACATGCGTATGCTGGCACGCGATGCATCTACCTCCATTGATGCTGTATACTACAACCCAGCGGGTTTAACTAAGCTAAACGATGGATTCCATTTTTCTTTAAACAATCAGACACTTTTCTCCAAAAGAACCATTGATAATGGGTTCCCAACACTCAATGAGCACAAGTACACTGGAGATGTGACAGTTCCCTTTTTCCCAGGCATTTATGCTGCCTATAAAATGGATCGATGGGTTTTCTCATTTGGAATTAACCCAAACTCAGGTGGCGGAACGGCCAGCTACGGAAAAGGATTACCAAGTTTTGAAATTCCAATATCTGCCATTCCTGGTGGATTATCGGCAAAGGGGATCCCAACCACTGCCTACTCCTTGGATTTATCCTTCGATGGCAGCTCTGTGTTTTGGGGATCGCAGGTTGGAGCATCCTATAAATTTAACGACATGATTAGTGCTTATGCCGGTATAAGAATGATTAATGCTATCAACACCTATAAAGGCGACATGAAAAACATTAGCATTAATCCAACCTACCCTGGCATTAACCCGTCGGGGAATTTTATGCTCGCATCAGATTTCTTTACTCAGCTGGCAACACTTGCAAGTGGGGCCGCAGCAAGCGTGGATCCACTAATAACACAATATAATGCTGGAGGCATGACTCTGCAAGATGCACAATCAGCGGGGCTTCTTACTCCAACTCAAGTAGCGCAACTTTCAGGTGGCTTAGGTGCTGCCTACAACCCCGCAATGACCGTTTCTCAGGTTCAATCGGCATACCAAGCAAACGCTACGGCTTCAACTCAAAATGCTGCAGCTACCAGCGATCAGCACGTAGATGTTAGGCAAACTGGCACCGGGTTCACGCCGATGATTGGCGTGAACATTTCACCCAACGACAAGATCAACATCGGAATAAAGTATGAGTTTAAAACGAAGCTAGAGCTCACCAACCATACAAAATCGGATGTTGTAACCAACATGTTTCCTGAAGGTGCAAAATACAGAAGCGATCTTCCTGCATTACTTACGGTTGGTATCGACTACAAAGTGCTTCCTGACCTTAAGCTGTCTGCCGGACTCCACCACTACTTTGATAAAAATGCTGACTGGGACGGAAGACAAAACTTCATTGACAAGAATCTCTATGAGCTTGCTTTCGGAATGGAGTATAACGTAACCGACAGATTTCTCCTAAGTGCTGGATACCTCTACGTTCAAACGGGTGTTGGTCAAGGTTACCAGACCGATATTAGCTACAGCCTTTCCTCCAACAGTGTTGCCTTTGGGGGTGCTTTTAAAGCCAGTGACCACTTAACACTTAACCTTGGTGTGCTTTACACACAGTACGTTCAGGGACAAAGGAGTATTGATTATCCTCAATATGGAATTACTGGAATTACTGAAACATACAACAGAAATAACATTGGCTTTGGAATCGGTTTCGATTTCAGCTTCTAGATCATCAGCCAACTTGAATAAAAAGAGGAGGGTTCAAAGCCCTCCTCTTTAGTTTTATATCAACTTGTTGTCTAATGTAACTTCCTAACTTCAATATAGGAAAAAGGGAAATTAGCCATCTCCGAGAGTTCCTCACCTGCCTCGCGCAGCTCCTCATCTTCCTCATCAAAATACCAGTTAATCACCACTGGAAATTTATTTCTATGGATTTCGTTGATGATGGAAACCATATCGAACATGAATTTCGCCGATGACGAGTTAAAATACACCAACCGAAAGTTAAACGCAATGGGTCGAGAGATGCTTGGCTTCTTCTCCACCACATCTTTTACAAATTGTTCGAGCCAGTTTAGAATAGGCATATAGAAATCACGAACATTCTCTGGTCTAGAGTAGCCAGAGATCTCAAATTTCAATGCGTTAGGATCAAAAAATACTTCCGGTGAAACATTTGTTCCTTTAACCTTAAACACTTCCATTGAACTTGTTGTATTTGTCAGTTAGTAGAGGATGCAAACATAAAGGCCTAAATTTAAGAAAAAAATCTATCTATTATGCTACGACTTCCCCTTTTAAAAATTTTCACCCCGTGATCGCTGCTTACTTAAAAGGTTGATATTACAGGTGTTTGGATATCTTTCAACTGAAAAACATTTGCTTACATTTGTAATAATAAATAGCGGTAGAATGATACTTTCGGTTAATAACCTGACCATTTCATTTCAAAATCAACCACATCCGGTGGTTAACAATCTGTCCTTTAACTTGGAAGAGGGAGCATGCCTTGGCATTGTAGGCGAATCTGGTTCAGGAAAATCGTTAACCGCACTTTCGCTTCTAGGGCTACTACCACCCTCGGCTCAGCGCAGTGGAAATATCTTCTTTAAATGTAACGGCCAAGAACTTAACCTTGCTGAGTTGTCTGCAGCGAAGCAGCGAGCTATTCGTGGCAAAGAAATCGGCATTATTTTTCAGGAGCCAATGACTGCTCTCAATCCATCCATGAGGTGTGGCAGGCAAGTTGACGAAATTATGCAAGAACATCTTGGCCTAAAGCCGAAGGCGGCAAAGGAGCAGACGTTAAAGCTCTTTAGGGAAGTACAGCTCGACAATGCTGAAAAAGCATATAGCAGCTATCCTCACCAGCTTAGCGGCGGTCAGCGGCAAAGGGTAATGATTGCTATGGCTATTGCCTGCTCACCCACCTTGCTAATTGCCGACGAGCCAACCACCGCGCTCGATGTTACTATCCAAAAGACCATTCTCGACCTAATTAAGCAACTTCAAAAAAGCAGAAACATTGCCGTGATCTTTATCTCACACGACCTTGGCGTTATTGCAGAAGTTGCCGAAAAGGTTGTGGTAATGCGCAGGGGAACACTTGTTGAGGAGGGAGAAACAGAACAAATACTTTGCACTCCCAAAATGGAGTATACCCGTGGCCTTATAGCCTGTAGACCAACATTAAAAACCCATTCGGCAAGGTTACCGGTTCTCTCAGAAGGTGGCACCCTAATATTACCGACAAAAGGGGAGGCCATTTATCGTAAAGAAATACAAAACGAGACACCGCTTATCACCATTAAAAACCTAAGTGTAGCCTACGCAGTTAAACAACCTTTATTTTCCAACGTCACCTTATTCAATGCTCTAAGCAACATTAACCTTACCATTTATAAAGGAGAAACACTCGGTTTGGTAGGAGAATCCGGCTCCGGAAAGACAACTATTGGACGGGCAATAACCATGTTGGTAAAAGCTAGGCAAGGAGAGATTACTTACCGCGGTAAAAGCGTAACGTCGCTCAGAGGTAAAGAATACCAGAGTTTTCGAAAAAATGTTCAACTCGTTTTTCAAGATCCTTTCTCATCGCTTAACCCAAAGCATACCATTCAAGAGATTCTTGCTGAGCCATTGCGGCTATATAACAAAGAACACATGGATGTGAGTAAAAAGGTGCTTGTGCTACTCGATGAGGTGAACTTGTCAAAATCAAGTGCAAAAAAATACCCCCATGAATTTTCGGGGGGTCAGCGCCAAAGAATCTCTCTCGCCAGAGCCTTAGCGCTTGATCCTGAGTTGATTATTTGCGATGAATCGGTTAGTGCTTTAGACGTATCGGTACAGGCAGGAATACTCAATCTTTTAAACCAACTCAAGGAGGAGAAAGGGCTTACCTACCTATTCATTTCCCACGATCTTGCTGTGGTTAAATACATGAGCGACAGAATTGCAGTGCTTCAGCACGGTGAACTCCAAGAGATTGGTGAGGGTGCTGAAGTATACAGTCACCCTCAAAGCCCCTACACCCAGATGCTTATTGCCTCAATTCCGGGTGGTCAAAATCCTTAAAAAGGTCCATATTCTAAAGGACGTTCCTAAAAGAAATCATTCTCCTTCTTGGTTGAAGTTTCAACCGAATCAACCGGACAATCAATGTCGACCGTAAGCCCTGCAGGCTTAGTAAAAATGGCTGACCCGTCAATGCCTAAACTAGGATCTGCATATAGTTTCTGCAAGAAAACACCCCAGATCGGAAGCGCCATGCTTGCTCCTTGGCCAAGGGTAATTCCCTCGAAGTGAATGGCTCTATCTTCTCCACCAACCCACACGCCACCAACCAAATTTGGCGTTATCCCCATAAACCAACCGTCCGATTGGTTTTGAGTAGTACCTGTTTTGCCCGCAAGTTGGCCAGGTAGCTGATATCTATAGCGCAAGCGTCTGCCTGTGCCGTGGTCAACAACCGCCTGTAACAAATTAATCATGAGGTAAGCTGTTTTTTCGCTAATTGCCTCATACTTGGTAGATTTAAAGGTTGCTAACACATTCCCATTCTTATCTTCGATGCGGGTAACATACATAGGTTCTACGTGAATTCCACGATTAGCATACGTGGAGTATGCGCCCACCATTTCGTAGAGAGAAAAATCGGAAGTGCCCAGGAAGATTGAAACAACGGGATCGATATAACTCTTTATTCCAAGCTTGTGACTAATGTCAACCACATTCTGAGGATTGAACTGCTTCATTAGCCAAGCAGAAATATTGTTAACCGAATTTGCAAGCCCCCACTTTAAGGTAACCATTCTGCCATCAAATGCAGACTCACCTGAGTTTTTTGGAGTCCATGTAGAATCACCCACCATAAATGTTTGAGGGACATTCGGGACCTTAAAGCATGGAGAATAGCCTTCCTGCATGGCGAGTGTATACAAAAACGGTTTAATGGTTGAGCCCACCTGCCGCTTACTCTTCATCACCAGATCGTACTTAAAGTAGCGAAAATTGGGTCCACCAACATAAACCTTAATATAACCAGTATGCGGATCCATTGCCATGAATCCCGCGCGCAAGAATCGCTTGTAATACTTAATACTATCAAGCGGCGTAAGAACCGTATCGCGATCTCCCTTCCAAGTGAAAACCGTCATGCTGGTTTTTGTGTTAAAGTTCTTCCTGATCTGTTCGTCAGAGAAGCCAGCTTGCGTTAAATTCCAAAATCGGGTCGATTGGCGAACGGCTTGATTTAAAATTGCCTGCACTTGCTCCTTGGGCACATCCCTGGCATACACCGGATTGCCCTTGCTTTTTTGTTCCTTATCGAATGCCGGCTGCAGATTTTGTGCCAGATGTTCCTTTAACGCATCCTCACCATATTGCTGCATCTTGCTATTGATAGTTGAGTATATTTTTAAACCATCACGATACAGGTTGTATGGTGTGCCGTCGGGTTTCAAATTCTTATTGCACCAACCGTAAATAGGATTCGTTGCCCACTCGGTAGAGTCTGCCTTAAAAGTATCGTAGGAGTAATAATTTTCGCGCTTTGGCATGTTTGCACTCAGAATTAACCGCAGAGTTTCTCTGAAGTAGGTGGCGAGCCCTTCGTTGTGATCCTGAACCTGATAGTGTAGCTGTATTGGTATTTCTTTCACTGAATCGGCAACAGCATGAGTAATGTAGCCATACCTCGCCATCTTATCAATCACCACATTTCGACGCTCAAGTGACCTATCTGGATTTCGAACCGGGCTATATCTAGTGGGCGCATTTACAAGCCCAGCAAGCAAGGCTGCCTGTTGAATGTTGAGACTATCGGGCTCTATATTGAAGTAAGTCTTGGCCGCCGATTTGATACCGTAGGCTGTCCCTCCAAATGGAACAGTGTTCAGGTACATCGCCAAAATCTCATCCTTTGTGTAGTTCCGCTCTAGCTTCACAGCAGTAACCCATTCCTTAAATTTTGCCAATGCAAGATTAACCTTACGGGTAATGCCCCATCGGTAGTAGGTTGTATCGCGAGGGAAAAGATTCTTGGCCAGCTGCTGAGTAAGTGTTGATCCACCACCAGCTTCCCTATCTCCCATAACTATGGTCTTAACGAGTACTCGAGCCAATCCCCTGAAGTCTATTCCGGAGTGACTGCGGAACCGAGCATCTTCAATGGAAATTAAGGCGTTCTCAATATTTGGAGAAAGCTCATCGAAGCTGGTGTATGATCGATTCTCAATGTAGTACTTACCTAAAAGCACATTATCTTCTGAATAAACCTCCGATGCAAGATTGCTTTTGGGATTCTCAAGATCCTCAAAAGTAGGCATTGGCCCAAACACTTCAAGCGAAATGAGGGTGAAAAGAGTGATAATTGCTACCACAGGGAAGATAAGAATTCCCCAAAACCAAAGTAAAAATTTTCTCCTGAATTTATTCGAATTATCCATTAGATAGGTGTTTTCGTAATGCTGCGTAAAAATAGAAAATAATTATTGCAATCTAAATTTTGAAGTTAGTGATGTAATTGATTTACTTTGTGCTGTTCAAAAAAGTTTGGGGGATGCAGGAAAATTTGGTTATTGTGGAGTCGCCTGCCAAGGCAAAAACGATTGAGAAATTTCTAGGGAAAGGCTTTTTAGTTAAGTCATCGTTTGGCCACATTCGTGATTTAACAAAGAATAAGCTAAGTATAGATATTGAAAATAACTTCCAGCCATCATACACAGTTGATGTGGCCAAAAAGAAGGTGGTTGCGGAGTTAAAAGATCTTGCAGACAAGGCAAAGGTCGTATGGCTAGCCTCCGATGAAGACCGCGAGGGAGAAGCTATTGCTTGGCATTTAAAGGAGGTTCTTGAACTTGATCCCCAAAAAACAAAGCGGATTGTTTTCCATGAAATAACCAAGGAGGCCATCTTAAACGCCATCAAAAATCCGCGCGACATTGACCTTAGTTTAGTGAATGCCCAGCAGGCTAGAAGAATACTAGATCGTTTGGTTGGTTACGAAGTATCACCCATTCTTTGGAAAAAGGTAAAGCCAGGACTTTCCGCAGGAAGAGTGCAGTCAGTGGCGGTGAGGCTTACTGTTGAAAGGGAGAGAGAAGTGCTCGCCTTTACTCCTGAATCGAACTTTAGAGTGCAAGGACTCTTTGTAGCCAAAAACGGGGAACTTAAAGCGGAACTCAACAAGCGCTTCAAAGCGGCCAGCGAAACAAAGAAATTTCTTGAGCACTGCATCAGTGCGGCATTTACAGTTACCAACGTTGAAAAAAAGCCAACGAAGAAAACACCTGCTCCACCGTTTACGACATCAACCCTCCAGCAGGAAGCCAGTCGCAAGCTGAGTTTTTCCGTTGCTCAAACCATGACAGTTGCTCAGAAACTCTACGAGGCCGGTTTAATTACATACATGAGAACCGACTCCGTCAACCTTTCTGAAACAGCTCTCCATAGTGCCAAAGCAGTTGTTGAATCAATGTTTGGTGATAAATACTACCAGCAAAGGCGGTTTAAAACCAAGTCGAAGGGTGCTCAGGAAGCTCACGAAGCAATTAGGCCAGCATACATGGAGAACCCCTCGGTTGATGGGTCTTCAGCAGAAAGAAGGCTTTACGACCTTATCTGGAAGCGAACCTTGGCCAGCCAGATGGCTGACGCGTCGCTCGAAAAGACCACGATTACCATTGGTATCTCCAACGCAAAGGAACGATTTGAGGCAACGGGCGAAGTGCTGCTTTTCGACGGCTTTTTAAAGGTATACATTGAGGGAACCGATGATGAAAATGAGGATGACGCAACATCGCTCCTCCCAAAGGTTGCAGCTGGAGAGTTATTAACATGCAAAGAAATTATTGCAACAGAACGTTTCACACAAAAGCCTCCAAGGTATTCCGAAGCCAGCCTAGTTAAGAAAATGGAAGAGCTGGGCATTGGTCGTCCATCAACCTATGCACCAACCATCTCCACCATAATCACAAGAGGTTACGTCCAAAAAGAAGATCGACCCGGAGTTGAACGCACCTATCTTCTGCTTAAACTTACTGGCGGAAAAATATCTCAAGAAAACAGAGTCGAAACGTTTGGCGCTGAAAAGAGTAAGCTTTTCCCCAGCGATATAGGTATTTTGGTAACCGATTTTCTGACCAAGCATTTTACCTCAATTTTAAGCTACGATTTTACGGCCAACGTTGAGAAGGATTTCGACGAAATCGCCATAGGTAAGGTTCAGTGGACAAGTATGTTAAAAGATTTTTACACATCTTTTCACAATACAGTTGAAGAAACCACCAAAACTTCACAACCGAGCAAAGGCGAGAAAAAACTTGGTGATGATCCAAAAACGGGAAAGCCAGTTTTTGTAAGAATTGGAAGGTTTGGACCCATTGCCCAGCTGGGTGAAAGCGAGACTAGCAGTGGCGAGAAACCCCAGTATGCAAGCCTTCAAAAAGGACAACTCATTGAATCGATAACCTTGGAGGAAGCGCTCCATCTTTTTGATTTACCCCGCTCTTTAGGGAAGCTCGAAGGAGAAGAAATCTCCACCGCAATTGGACGTTTTGGCCCATTTGTAAAGCACAAGGCCAAATACTACTCACTCAAGGGAACCGACTATAATCCATACACAATTAATTTTGACGAAGCCGTCAGGCTTATTGCAGAGAAACAGGTCGAGGAGAAGAATAAAATCATTCAAGAGTTTGCAGACAAGCCCGGGTTGCGTGTTTTAAATGGACGATTTGGACCTTACATTTCGTTCGAGAAGCAAAACTATAAAATACCCAAAGGCAACGATCCAACGAAGCTTACCCTGGATGAATGCGTTGCAATCATCGAAGCTGCACCCAAGTCAGCCAATGGTAGCAAAACATCAAAGGCACATAAAGCAGTCAAAACAAAAAAGGCCACAACAACTAAGCCAAAGACTAAAAAATAAGAATGAAACTGGAAGATCTATTTGAACCTGTGAGCAATGCCATTCTTGCCGAGGCATTGCTTCTTCTTCCAGCAACTCTGGGACGATCAATTTTGCCGATTATCCCGGAGGTGACAACTCCCAAGGACGCAGAGGTGCTTCTTCTTGGTGTATATGACTCATCCAGTGAAACTGCTGTATCGCCTGACGATATCAGGAGGGAACTATACACGCTTTTTGCACCGGACAACATGCCAAGAATTGGTGACTTAGGGAATATTCCCAAAAATATGAATGCCGCAGAAGTTGATGATTGCCTGCATCGGCTAACAAAGTATTGCCTCAAAGAAAAGAAAAGCCTAGTTCTAATTTCACCATCGAGGGAAAACGCTACACCTTACTACAAGGTGTTGCAAAAGAACAATGACAATATTGGCGTCACATTGATAGATTCAAAAATTCCAACGCATGACGTTTCAGCGATAAAAAGTGAAGCCGGACTTTTTTCTCATATCATAGAGAATCCTTCAACGGAGCCGGACTTTTTGAATATTGTTGGCATTCAAACCTACCTCACCAACCCCGCTGATTTTGACCTTTCAAACAGAATTTTTGTCGAGGTCATTCGTCTTGGTCAACTCCGAACCGACATCAAATGTGCAGAACCGCTGCTTCGGGATAGCAATCTTGTGTGCCTCGACTTAAATGCTATCCGCCATGCCGATAATCCTTCAGGTAGATACTCCGGACCCAACGGGCTCTATGCAGAGGAGGCATGTACCTTAGCAAGGTATGCTGGCTATGCTGACAAGGTTAGCTTTTTTGGCGTTTTTGGCAATTATGAGAATCGGAGCGATACAATTTCAACCAGCTTGGTAGCCCAGCTTATCTGGCATTTTTTTGACGGGTTTTCAAAAAGGAGGAGTGAATATCCAGCACTCCATAAGGCTACTCTACAAAAATTTATAGTGAAGGTGGAAAAAAATGGTGAAGATTTAGTTTTCTACAAAAGTAAACAAACCGACCGTTGGTGGATGGAATTACCCCCAACACCAAAAAAAACACAAAAAAAACTGATTGCCTGTAGTTACGACGAATATCTTGATGCCACTAAGCACGACATCCCATTTCGATGGCTGTTTCATTTAAAGAAAAACAGCTAGTTGTTTTCCATTAATGGAACATTTTCAACGCTTTTTAGTAAAACCATCCTAGGTTAATCATTCTCATTCAGCAATTCGTTTTGAAAATTTGTTGGAGTAATTAATTTTTACTTATTTTACCTTTCAGATGTAAATGTATTGGGGCGTTTGTATGAGAAAGTTTTACCTGTTACAATTTATTCTTCTTATTACATCGTTGGAAGTAACAGCCCAACAGACTCCGCAATTCAGTCAAAACATGTTTAATCAAATGGCCATTAACCCAGGGTTCGCCGGTAGTTCGGACATGATATGCGCCACTGCAATTAACAGGCAGCAATGGGTTGGCTTTGCTGGAGCACCAGCAACCACTGTAATTAATGTAAACTCTCCATTCCGATTATTCGGTGAGTCACATGGCGCAGGTATTACCGTATACAACGACAAATACGCTTTCAACAATGATATTGATATTAATTTAAATTACGCATACAGGCTAACACTAGCAAACGGCAAGCTGGGCATTGGCGTGGCTGCTGGTTTTATAAACCCTTCTCTCAACCCAACATGGAAAGACCCAGAGGGAGGTACGGGCACCGGCGATCCAAACATTCCACAACAAAAGGAAAGCGTAATGAGTTTTGACCTTGCTTTTGGTCTCTATTACCAAACTGACAAAATGTATTTTGGCCTATCCGCTCAGCATTTAAATCAACCAGCACTAAACAAGGCTGTGAATCCATCTGTCTTGAATAGAACCTATTATCTAAGCAGCGGATACAATATGTCACTGCCCAACCCATCATTTGAAATCATTCCAAGCATTTTTATAGTAACCGACGGGGTAAGTTCTTCGTTAACGGTAAATACAAATGTTCTCTACAATAAAAGAATCTGGGGCGGCGTTTCCTATAGGTTAAATGATGCCATCACTGCAATGTTTGGGGTTGAACTTTTCAATGGAGTAAGATTAGGCTACGCTTACGATTATTCTTTATCAGCATTAAGCGGGTATAATGATGGTACTCATGAGTTTATGGTTAGTTATAGTTTTACTTTGAAAAAAGAAAAACCACCACAGAGGTACAAGAGTATAAGATTTTTGTAATTTGCACAATACAATTAAGGAAAATTTGTTTTTTGCTCATAACTTTCCGACTATGAAAAGAATACTGGTTCTGAGTCTACTAGCAGCAATAGTTACAAGCTGCGGCCCTAATATGAGTGGTGAGCTTACTGGTGTGCCAGGCCGTTCAAGCTATGCCGAAGCACCTCCATATGGAATGGTCTTTATCCCTCAAGGTTCATACAACATGGGGGCTAGCGATCAAGATGTAGCATGGTCAGTAACTGCACCTGCAAAAACAGTTTCTGTTGATGCGTTTTGGATGGACCAAACAGAAATTACGAACAACGAGTATCGCCAGTTCGTTTACTACGTTCGCGACTCCATTGAACGCCGTTTGTTGGCAGAACAGATCGACGATTTTGCAATTACCGAAGATGAGTTTGGAAACGAGATAGATCCTCCCGTCCTTAACTGGGACACCCCTATTGACCCAGGTGACGAGGAACAAGCTGCAATTCTTGACTCCATGTACTATAACAATCAGGAGCGATTCTACCGTCGGAAGGAAATCGATACCCGAAAACTTCAATATGAGTACTTTTGGATTGACCTTCAACAGGCCGCAAATCCAAGAAATCGTTACAACTTTGACGAAAAACGTTACTCAGGTGATGTTGTTAACATAATGGGTGAAAAGGTGCCGATTACTGATCGTTCCTCCTTTATTATCCGTGATGTTGTAAATGTTTATCCTGACACCCTTTGCTGGATTAGCGATTTTACCTATTCATATAACGAACCATACACTACCACCTACTTCTATCACCCTAGTTTTGATAACTACCCAGTTGTAGGAGTTACGTGGAAACAAGCTACCGCATTCTGTATTTGGCGTACGCAAAGCCTTAACGATTACCACTTTAAAAGAGGGGAGCCATTCGTTAACGACTATCGCTTGCCAACTGAAAGTGAATGGGAGTATGCTGCAAGAGGTGGCCTTGACTTAAACAAGTATCCTTGGGGTGGTCCTTACACTCGCAACCAAACAGGGTGCTTTCTGGCTAACTTCAAACCTCTTAGAGGAAATTATGTTGACGATGGAGGTTTAACCACCGTTCCTGTAATGAGTTATGACCCTAACGACTACGGCTTATACGACATGGCTGGCAATGTGGCAGAGTGGACGTCAAACGCCTATGATGAATCGGCATACATGTTCACACACGACATGAACCCAGATTATAAGTATAATGCAAAGCCTAACGATCCACCCGCTCTCAAAAGAAAAGTTGTTCGTGGTGGCTCCTGGAAAGATATTGCATATTTCTTGCAAAACGGAACGAGAACTTATGAATACCAAGATACGGCTAAGCCCTACATTGGATTCCGCTGCGTGAGAAGTTATATGCCTGGAGGAAATTAGTAACCTGTTAAAAAATTTCCACAATGGGATTCAATATTACTGAATTTGTTCAAAGCGACAGCTGGAGAAAATTCATGACCAAATTATATGGTTGGGGTGCTTCTGTTGTAATTATTGGTGCTCTGTTCAAACTAAACCACTGGACAGGTGCCACAACTGCTTTGGTATTAGGTATGACCACTGAGGCAATCATCTTTTTCTTCTCGGCCTTTGAGCCGCCTCATGAGGAAGTTGATTGGACGTTGGTATATCCTGAACTCACCGGAATTACGGATGAGGAGGAGTTGAAAAAATATCGGTCCGCCCGAAATGGGTTAGACAGTGAAACCATTCAGGAAATTATTGCAGGTGTTATAACTGCAACGGGTGGCGTTCCAGCAGCACCAGCTGCTGTTGCACAGAGCCAACCGCAACAGATTCCTCAGACTAGTGGCGGAGGTTACAACTCATCTGGTGCACTAATATTCACCGAAAAGTTCAACCAGATGCTTGAGAAGGCTGATATTGGACCTGAACTTTTTGATAAAGTCGGAAAGGGGCTTAACAAGCTTAGCCAAACTTCAGAGAAACTCGCTGACATTTCCAACGCTGCTGCGGCCTCGAGCGAACTTGCTGACAGCATGAAAAAAGCCTCCGGAACAGTTACCTCTTTTTCGGAAAAATATGAGCAATCCTCCAACGTTCTTAATGAGTCACTTAATCTTGCATCTGAAACATATCAAAAAGCCGCCGGCTCTGTTGCCGAGGCCGGAGATAAGTTTAGTCAAGGTATTACTCAAACGGCAGGAAGCTTAAAAAATCAGATCGACATAACTGGCAAGCAGGTAAATGAGATTATTACCGGTGCTGCCAAGCAGGTGGCCGATGATATGTCTGGAGCAGCCTCATCACTTGCCAGTGGCTACAAGGACATTACTGCACAAATACAAAGCGACCACGCAACGGTTTCCAATATTAACCAATCTTATGTTCAACAACTCTCGGTTCTCAATAAGCATCTAGAAGCGTTGAATCAAGTTCACGAGCAACAAATTCACCAATCCGACAAATACTTAAAGGACTCTGGAGAACTTTATACTGGTGTTGAGAAGATGGTTTCAGATCTTCAAAAATCTATTCAGGAGGTTCAAAAGTTGCGCCAAGGGGTTACCAACCTTAATCAAAATATTGATTCACTTAACGCCATTTATGGCAACATGCTTTCTGCCATGAACGTCATGTCCAATAATTAAATGAATAATAGCAATAGATTTTAATTAGGTATGGCCCACGGAAAAGAAACACCCAGGCAAAAAATGATAGGTATGATGTACCTAGTACTTACAGCTATGCTTGCGTTAAACGTATCGGCTGAAGTATTGGATGCATTCGTGCTTGTTGACCAAGGATTAATCCAAACGAACCATAGCTTTTCCTCCAAAAATGCGGATGCCTACAACGAATTTGACAAAGCATTTGCGCTAAACCCAGAAAAAGTCAAGCCGTGGAAAGATAAAGCGGATGAGATTCGAAAAAAGACGCAGGAGTTAAACTACTATATTGAGGAGCTTAAGGCACAGATAGTGTATGCTGCCGATGGAAAAGATGCAGCGGCGGTTACCGTAAAAAATGGTAAAGTTGTTGAGGTTGATGGTGATAAATTACTCAGTAAAGCAAATACCGATGCTGGCAGTAGAGTTATGCTTGGCAGCGATAAGAATGGAGAGGCGTATAATTTAAGAAAAAAGATAGCGGATTATAGAGATTATTTAAAAGGATTTATTACCGATAAGCAAAAGTTTGAACCCCTTGTGTCCTCCCTCAATATTTTACTTAATACAACCGATCCCCCACAAAAGGAGGATGGAACAACAAGAACTTGGGAAACGGGTAAATTTGAAAGTGTTCCTGTAGCCGCTGATTTGCCGATACTTACAAAAATGCAGCTTGACGTGCTCAACAGTGAAGCCGAAATAATAAGCTATCTCCTTCAGCAAATCGATGCTGGATCGCTCAGATTCAACAAGGTAGAGGCAATTGTGATTGCCAACTCCGACTATGTACTGCAGGGAAATGAGTACCAAGCACAGGTATTCCTAGCGGCCTCTGACTCCACACAGGATCCGAAAATATATGTGGGTTCTGTTGACTCAACAATAACGGCCGCTGGTACAAGAGATTACAGTATCAAAGGAAACTCTACTGAACTTCCTGTTAGTAAAGGAATTGGTATATACAAGGTTCGTATTCCAAAATCAGGAGTAGTGCACTGGGGCGGACTAATACAATTGGTCTCTCCAGATGGACGGTTGATTAAAAAACCGTTTAAGGCAACATTCCAAGTGGCGGTTCCATCCATTGTGGTATCACCAAGTAAAATGAACGTGCTCTACCGTGGCGTTGACAATCCGGTTGATATCTCCGTAGCCGGCGTTCCAATGGACAAAATACAGCCATTAATCGACAACGGGTCAATAAAAAGAGTTGGCAATGCCTTTGTTGTACAACCTGGTCCTGGAAAAATTGCAAACATTTCGGTCCTTGCAACCATCGACAACGCAAAGAAAAATCTTGGAAAAGTTCAGTTTCGTATAAAAAATGTACCTGATCCTACCCCACGGGTAATTGGCATAACCACTAGAATCGTTGATAAGGTTTACCTTACTGCGGCTGATGGTATTGCGGCAGAAATGCCACCCGATTTCGACTTTGACCTTACCTTTACCATTAAAAGTTATACCGTATCGGCAATTATTGACGGTTATGAGCAAAGTGCCGATGTTACGGGTTGGCGGTTTTCTGATAAGGCAAAAACAATAATTGGAAGAATTAGACCCAACCAACGGGTGCTCATTACAGATATTAAGGCGGTAGGCCCTGATGGATCTGTAAGAGACCTCAACGACATAAATATTAAAGTTAAATAACCACCACCATGAGAAGGAGTCTCCGTATTTTATTTGGCCTTACTACAATGGTAACCGTTGCTGCCTCCTCCTATGCGCAGCCAATTCAAAAGGAAAGCCTTGTTCAGGATGGCATTTATGTAAAAGAAACCATCACGGAACGTAAACCAATACCATACCCATCGCTTCGAGAAGCCGATGTTATGTGGAGTAAGCGTGTTTGGAGGATAATTGACCTTCGGGAAAAAATGAATCTTCCCCTTTACTTTCCAACACAAGAAATGCAGGATAGAAAAAGTCTGATCCAAACCCTTTATAGTGCAATTAAAAAAGGTGAGATTGTTGCTTACGATCCTGATGTCGACGATGAGTTTACCACTCCGATGTCGTTTAACGAGTGCGAAACTAAACTCGGTGGAGGAATGGTTGATGTGGGTAAAAACGAGGATGGCTCACCTAAAACGCAGTACGCCGACCCTAAATGGGCTGATATTAAGGAGTTTTTAGTCAAAGAAGAATGGTACTTCGATAAAAAGTATTCCCGCATGGAGGTGCGTATTATCGGTATTTGCCCAATTAGAGTTTACTACAAGACTGTTAATACTGGTGACGAAAACGCTGACGAGGAAAATACTGGTACCCTTACTAAGGTTAAAACCTTCTGGGTATACTTCCCCGAGGCTAGAAAGATATTAGCAAACACAACCGTTTTCAACGATCACAACGATGCGCAACGCATATCTTTCGACGACCTATTCTTCTTTAGACGGTTTGAATCCTACATCGTTCAGGAAGGAAACGTATACAATAACCGTATGATAAATACCTACACCCTAGGCGGTGTTCCAAATATGGAGGAGTCGGAAAGAATTAGAAATGACATTTTCGATACCGAACACGACCTGTGGGAATTCTAATACTACTTCTCATTGCAATAAAAAGCCATCTCAATACGAGATGGCTTTTATTTTTCTATACCATTGAGAAATGAACCTATAAATGTAATCTAGGTATACTGCTCTCCTTTTTCAATCAGAATATCGCTCACAAAGGATTTAATTTCCTGTTCATCATCCATTCTACAAACGAGCAAAATCCCATCCGATTCCACTACAATGCAGTCGCTTAATCCTTGCAGAACAACCAACTTCTCATCAGGAACACGGACAACACAATTCTTAATCCCATAGCTCATCACGTTGGCACCGGTAACTGAATTGCCCAACTTATCTCGCTGCGAATTAATAAATAGTGACCCCCACGTTCCCAAATCAGACCATCCGAATTCTGCCATAATAACGTATACGTTGTCTGCCTTTTCCATTATGCCATAGTCGATGGATACGCTACGACACTCAGAGTATATATCTCGAATAAACCCTTCTTCTTTGGGTGAATTATAGAGTCCAATACCGTCTGCAAAGAGGCTACTAACCTCAGGTAATAAATCGCGAAAGCTATCGAGTATCGTTGTCAACGACCAAATAAAGATTCCCGAATTCCAAAAAAATTCTCCGCTTTTCAAAAATATCTTTGCCATATCGAGATTAGGCTTTTCGGTAAAGGTTTTAACCTTTCGAATACCAGCCTCGGGAGCAGGAACTCCACTATTAATTTGAATATAGCCATAGCCCGTCTCTGGCCTTGTTGGCTTGATGCCTATGGTTATTAGCGATTTGTTAGCTTCGGCAAAGGTAAGACCCTGAAGTATCGTATTGTGAAACTGCGTCTCATTAAGGACCAGATGGTCCGAAGGTGCCACCACGATTACGGCATTGGAATTCCTTTCCAGAATTTTATAGTTGGCATAGGCTATGCAAGGTGCGGTATTTCTCCGCAGTGGTTCAAGCAAAACCTGTGACTCATCAATTTCTGGAAGCTGCTCGAGGACAATATCCTTATAGGCCACGCTAGTAACAACCATTATGTTTCCCACCGGAATAATGGCAGCAAACCTGTCAAAAGTTTGTTGTATGAAGGTTCTCCCTGTGCCAAGGATATCGAGAAACTGTTTTGGCTTAGCATTTCTGCTAAGAGGCCAAAAGCGGCTTCCGACGCCACCAGCCATTATTACACAGTAATGGTTTTTATTCATGACTTGGTTTTTTTTACAAATTTAGGAAAAGAACTACACCCTCCACCTAAAATGGTTAATGAAAGGAATTTTCTACCTTTGTTAAAAAAAAGGATGGAACTGTTTCATGCTATTGGCGATTACGTTTTGCTGATGAAGCGGGTGTTTTCAAGACCTGAGAAAAAGTTAATGTACTATCGACAGGTTGTAAAAGAGATCGAGTCGTTAGGGGTTAACTCCATTGGTATTGTGGCCATCATATCGGCATTTATGGGTGCTGTAATTACCCTTCAAACCGCCTACAATACGGAAAGCCCATTTTTGCCAAATTACATAATTGGAGTTGCAGCCAGAGACTCCATTCTTCTGGAATTCTCATCCACCATTGTTGGGTTAATTCTTGCAGGAAAGGTTGGCTCCAATATTGCCTCGGAAATAGGTTCAATGCGCGTTTCCGAGCAGATTGATGCTCTAGAAATTATGGGCGTCAACTCAGCGAGCTTTCTTATTCTACCTAAGATTGTTGCCACGGTTTTATTCAATCCATTTTTAACTATCCTCAGCGTGCTAGTTGGTATTGCCGGTGGATGGTCGGTTGGTGTTTTCACTGGGGTAATTACCACCGAGAGCTATATTAATGGAATTCAGTATGGTTTTGTTCCATATTACATCACTTATGCATTAATTAAAACCGTCGTCTTTGCCTTTCTTATTACCACCATCTCCGCTTACTATGGCTTCACAGTTAAAGGAGGCTCGGTAGAGGTTGGCCGATCTAGCACAAAAGCAGTGGTGGTTGCCAGTGTGGCCATTCTGCTCTTCAATTTAATTCTTACCCAAATGCTTCTTAAGTAATCATGATAAAGGCCATTAATTTATCTAAATCCTTTGACAGCAGGTTGGTGCTCGAGAATATCTCTGCCACGTTTCACCAGGGAAAAATAAACCAAATTATAGGAGAGAGTGGTTCCGGTAAAACTGTTCTGCTGAAATCGCTTGTTGGGCTATACCCTATAGATAATGGGGAAATTTACTATAACGACACCCTGTTTTCATCTATTGATAGGAAGGAGAGGCAAAATTTGAGAAAAAAGATAGGAATGCTCTTTCAGGGAGGTGCACTATTCGATAGCGTTTCTGTTCTTGAGAATGTTAAATTTCCGCTCGATATGTTTACGGATATGAGCGAAGCAGAAAAACTTGAACGGGCAAACTTCTGCCTTCAACGGGTCAATATTTCCGACTCAAACAAGCTCTTCCCTTCTGAAATTAGTGGTGGAATGCAAAAGCGGGTGGCCATTGCTCGGGCCATTGCCTTGAATCCTAAATATCTCTTTTGTGATGAACCAAACTCAGGCCTTGACCCCCGCACGGCGACAGTAATTGATAACTTAATTAAGGAGATAACGGAGGAATATCAAATTACGACCATCATCAACACGCACGACATGAACTCTGTAATGGAGATTGGGGATAAAATTCTCTTTATCTATCAAGGTAAAAAATGGTGGGAAGGGACTAGGGAAGAAATTTTAAAAACCGACAATAAGGAACTGAACCAGTTTGTTTTCTCCTCATCGCTGACACGAGCAGTAAAAGGTAAGTTTTAACCGTGGAGCATAAGCCATTCGAGCATTGGCTTATCCAATATCTCAATGGTAGTTCCTTCAATGCGAATAATACCATCCTTCCGGAACTCGGAAAGGCTTCTTATTACATTCTCCACCCGCATATCAATGAGATCACCTATTTCCTTACGTGATATGGGAAGTGAAAAAGTATTGGTCTTATAAACGTCGTCAGCAAACATCAATATTATTAAGGCAATTCGTCCCCTAAGTTGACGTGTATTTAACTCCAGCCTCGTATTTAGCAACTTGTTAGACACAATGCTCATTTTCTCCAACAGCGTCCTTGCAAATGTGCCACTCTTCAAAACAAGCTGCTCCACAGCCGAAATATTTACCATGCAGAGTTCAGTGTCCTCAATTGCAGTGATTGTATATTGATATGTGGATGAAGAGAAGAGGCTTAGAAGTCCTATAAAATCGAGTGGTGAAGCAATACCAATAATCTGCTCGTGACCCTCGGTGTTCCGTCGTGAAAGTTTAGCCAATCCATCTCTCAAATAAATGAAATGGCTAACTAAATCCCCCTGCTTGGCAATTACCTCACCTTTTCCGGCAACAAAGATCTCCTTCCCATCCTCTACTATCATCAGCTCCTCTGTTGTTAAGCAACTGAATAAAGTCGACCGAAGGCTGCAATTCCGGCAATCCTCGCTATTGCATGATATTTTCATGTGGCTAAGATATATGATTATTATCAGCACGGATAGCTACCATACTAAATGTATGACGTCCTGTAAAAGGCCAAGGTAATGGTGGGTTAGAAGTTGGCGTCTCTGCAGCGATGAAAAGTCAGATGGAGAAATTAGACATCCCAACAATTGAGGAGTTTCTTGAGTTAATCACTGTTGTGGTGATGGGGAGATTTACTCCTGTAAGCTGACTGTAGACATGTTTGGACTTAGAAAGAAGATCTAGGCGAACATGTCATTGACATTATTACTATAGGTCAATTCTACGAATTGTCTGCAGGTCAAGGAACACAGATTATTTTTACATAATAAGGCCAATCACCATTACAAGAAAACCGGGATGACAACCCGATTTTTTTCGTACCGAGGTTAAACCCCATAACCAAATAGTTACTCTTTAATCTCCTCATAGTCGACATACTCACCCAAGTTCTGGAATTTACCGCTACCCTCATTGGTGTTTGCATTGTCCTTAATCCAAACTTCCCCCTCCTTGTGCTGCTGATCAGCAGCACCACTGGTGGATCCCCTTTTGAATAACTTTCGCACCTTATACCTTAGAAAAATCAAGGATACAAAACCAAGTAGAAAGACGAAAAGGATAAAAAAAAGTAAAAATTGAAATAGAAATAACATAGTATAGTTTATTCTTTAAATCTGAAAAACTGAACCTCCCCCGATGAAGTAACCGACACCATCCCAAAGGTGGCCGATTTTACATCAAGGTTAACATAAGTAGCATAAATACTACTTTCAAGAGGGAAACCGCTAAAAATCGTTCCGTTAGAATTCACCATATACGACTTTTCTTTGTTAGTATGGACCAAAATATATTTTCTACCTTTAGCACCATTAACTATCTCAGGCCAAGAGTCAATATCGCCATCGACCTTAACAGAAAACATCTTATTCCCTTTTCCATCGGAAACATTAATTTGATTGCCATCCGCTATAATAACATCACCCTGCATGTTTCCGTTCAAATCTGCAAAAATAAAGTAGTAGGCATTATCTCCTTGGCTTGATACAACCGCACGGGATTTTCCGTCTGTATTGAGCCATACAATTTCGCCAGCACTACTAGGTAACATAAAATCGCTATTATTATCAGCCAAATAGCATTTTGCATTAGCCGCGGGCACAATAGACCTATCCACCTTAATTCTATCGCGCCCCCGCCGATCAAGAAAGTAAAACTTAAGGCCGTCGTGAATTGTGATATAATCCTTGCCTTTAATACGGAAATAGTCTACGGGTGCAGAAACCACTCCCCCTGTTGTGGTAAATTTCCAACCTTTAATCTCCTTCCCACTTTTATCGTAGAGCAAAACTCTACCATCGGCAACTGGAACAAAGATTCGGTTTTCTCCATTGTTGTCGTAATCAAAAAATGAAGCCATGGCCGTAGCCGGAGAAGGGAGGAGGATAGGGAAGCCGTCGACTACCTCACCATTCCTATCGATAAGGTATACGCTCCGCTTGGTTGTAAAAAACAGCTGATACTTGTGATTTCTGAAATAGTCTACACATTGGATATCTCCAACAATATGATCATCAATTTTTTTCTTCCAGAGTAAGGTACCGTCGCTCTTTAACATGTTTAGCTGATTTTGGTTATCGGTGAAAACCAGCTGCTGCTGTTTTGTTTTGTAGTCTTTAAAAATATAAGGTTTGCTACTTATAACGGTATCCGCTTTGAATGTCCACTCAGCATTAGGAGAACCGGAAGCAGATGTAGTCACCGCAGGTGTGGTAATAAAGAAGTTTGTAAACAGTTTACCCTTCAATGAGCGAAACTGAATGCCAATGCCACCTACACCATTTAATAGCTCAGGTGTTTTTGCAAGCTCTTGCTGTAGCGGACTCTTTTCAATCACTGAGAGTAGGCTGCTGCTATTAACTGGATTGAGGTAAAAAAATATGTTACCCATTGAAGCCACATACGGCAATACAGATTGGTATGAGCTGGTTGCCTTGAGCTTGTCACCACTATTTAAGGCATTTAAAAATGATTCAAGTCCCTTTTGATCGGAAGCGGTAATAAAGTAGTTTTGGTAAAAAGCAGCCACATCCTCAGCGAAAGGAAAAACCAACCCTTTAAACATAGCCTCCGAAAAGTCGGACGATGGTAGGTTGTATATCGGCACCCTCTCTTTTCCAATCAACGCCTCTTTGGCAATCGGTTGCTTGCCGGTCTCCTTTTTTAGCAGTGCTAAGTTTTCTTTAGCCAGAAGTTTTGCTGTCTCTGGATCGTTGAGACCATAAAGGTTGAGCCAGCAACCACCTCCTGCAATATTCACGTCACGGTAATAGAGCGAAACAATGCTATTTGTTTTGCCCACCCGCATAAATCGGTCAATGCTAAAATTACCACCCTGCTCCCACTCCTTAAGCCTTGCATTGTGCGCATAAAGCTTATTCTCCTTATCAAGATAGCTGTTGTAATCGGCAATAAAACCATTAATGTCACTTATTTGGTAGCTAACAAAACAGGCAACAGAAGCAGGCAATAACTCAGAAACTTTGACAGGAAGAGGCGATTGGTGAAGAAATATTCGGAAGAATCGATTGGTTGAGTCGCTGGCAAGTGTGAAACCATTTGCAATAAAGGCATTGCTATGCATAAATCCATCAACAGCAATCCAATCAGTGAACTTATTGAGGAGCTGTATCCGTTGCACAATTGCGCTGCCAAGCAAAGGTTGTAGGATAGAAGTAATATTCCTTCCATTTACTAACATATTGACGCTCACATTATCGCCAAGTGTTTTCCATAGGGTTTTAAAGCCATCGGACTTTAACAACGATTCCCCACTGGAAAGCTGTCTGAGTGCTGCCTCAACAATCATTCTGCTGGAGGAGATAATTGCAATTCGATTTGCGACAACAAAATAGACGTCCGGTACAAAAGCTTTTCCTGGCATCAGGTGGATTACATCGCTTCCTTGATATTTACTAGATTCCACCCTTATTCCCTTGGTAGTAAAGAACGAGGTCAAATCCTCAAGGTCACGGCTGTGAACCTCCGGTGGAATTTGAAGGTAGAACGCAGCTTTATTGCCTCCCCTGCCGAAAGGGTGAATAGAAATGAACAACGGACTTGAGGTATAGAGATTTCGAAGAATATCGTTGCTAGTGAACAGTACCGTCAAACTTTTCTCCTCTTTTTCAAATGCTTCATACCAATCGGTTCCAGCCAAGAGTTTCTTAAACTCAGAACCTTCATCCTTAAGACCAAAAAGTTGCTGTGTAGAGGTAAAGCGCATCACCACTGAGGCATCCAATGGAATGGCAGCAATAGGCTCGGAAGAATTTTCCTTGTTATAGAAAATGGTAAATACGTAGACGACTCCAACAACCAAAAGCAATAAGGCCACAAAAAGGGCTACAACATTTTTACGCAACATACCTTCAACTCAATATTCCATACAAAGTTAGCTATTCAACTTCCAATCCAAAAGGTTTTCCGATGTATTAAAACTATTTAACCGTTGAGATGGTGAAAACAGATGTTAAACATGTAATATCGACCAATGTAGCAAGGTTTGTTTATCCCATTTGCTAGGTAGACAAGATTGTTGTGATTAACAATGGTGAGGTGACTGAGCAGTATATCAGTCAGGAACTCATGGCCTTAAATAATGGTTTGTATGCAATCTTAGCGAACTGTAATATTCGAGGCAAATTAATTCATTAATCTTTCGTCATAATCAATTCAATTTGTTGGATTTCTGTGGTTTAGTACCATAACTTTACCTGATTACGCTCTCAACTAATTGAAAAAGTCATGTGGAAGTATCTCGTTACATCAGCAATGTTGCTCATGCTTATGAGCATAGGTAAACTGCATGCGCAAGACTACCCTCAGAACTCCAGAAGCACCTACTTTGAAGTTAGCTTGGGTGCTGCTATCCCCACAGGCGACTTTGCCAAAACAAGCGGAGCAAATGCAGGGTTTGCAAAAACTGGTGCAAGGGTTAACCTTATAAATTATGGCACCCAATTCACCCCACACTGGGGATTATGTGCAACCCTATTCGGCGATGCAACACCTGTTGACATTACGGCAGAGAATACACCAATGTGGGCTTATGCAGGCTTGCTGGTTGGACCCACTGCAACCCTTCCATTAGGTCGACTACTTCGCTTTGACCTAAAAGCGATGATTGGCACATCCTCAACATCATTACCCGTTTTTCAATACGGTGGAATAACCACCGATTCAAAAAGTGCAAGTAGCACTATCTATCAGATTGGTGCCAAGGTACGATTCAACCCTACCAGCAGGTTTGGCATACACCTAAATGCTGATTATGTGAGC
>DATKVT010000049.1 GCA_035529935.1 Williamwhitmania sp.
TAACCGTCCAATAGAAATCACCGCTAACGATGTCGCGAGGCTTGAAGAGTATGAAGTGCTCAGGCAGAATAGCTTCCACTAGCTCCGTAGAAGGCATGGCTGCCGTTTGTATACGCTTGGCGTATTCGATGCTTTTGGTAATATTTTCGTTTTGCTTAACAATCTGGTCACGCTGATTCTCAATCTCATCACGCTGCGCTTCGATCTCCTCCTTCTGCAGCATAATCTCCTCATTTTGCTGGGCAAGGGCATCGCGCTGATTCTCCATCTCCAAGCGCTGCTCCTCAATGGTTTGGGTGCGCATCCGCACCTTCTGCTCTAGCACAATTTTATCGCGAATGAGGTTTCGCTCCCTAACTCTTATAAATATTACTAAAACGAAAAGGAGCAAAATGGTAGAGAGCGATATAAACCATATTGATTTCCAAAAAGGAGGTCTAACCTTAAAGTTGAGGGTGTATTCCTTGCTCTGGCGTCCCAGCACATCACGAGCTCTGATTTTCAATTTGTAGTGGCCTGAAGGAAAGAAAGGAAACTCAAGCACCGGTGTTCGGCTCCACTCCGACCAGTGGTTCATCATCCCTTCAATTTGGTATTGGAACTCTGCCGACTTCTCCTTCATAAACGAAGGGGCCGCAATGGTTATGCGCAAGGCGTTATTGGAGTAATTGAGATCAATATTATCAAGATTTAGAAGGTCGCCGTTACCATCCTTCACCTTTTTAACCAACAACGAAAATCCAACTGGGTCAATCGGCTTTTCGGGATTTACAATGCGCAATATCTCGTTATATCCATTCACCAAATAAAGAGTATTCCCGGTGGTGAGAAAAATGTCATTAATCTTGTCGAACAAGGCAAGGAATGGTAGGTTAGGATTTTCAATGGGGCCGCGGGGGGAGTAGCATTTCCACTCGCCCTTAAGCCGCAGCCAGGTTACCTTACCTTGCGTAAAAAGAACTTTGATGTCAGGGCTTGCAAACTGCAAGCTGTCGTCGGAGAGCGTATTTGAGTTTTTATCGTATAGGTAAACGCGATTCGCCGTAATAACCATGGGTCTACCCATAATGGTTCTTGCTACCGGAGAATCAAAGGCGCCTCCCTTGGCACTCACTGCCGCAGAACTGGCAACACTTGCTCCATTGAGAGTTAATTTTATAACCGTCGATTCGGTTGTGAGGAGCAACTCCTTAGCAGACAACTCAGCAACTGAAATAGGCAAGTCATTTTCGGTTGGGAATATTGTGGTGGTGGTCCAGCCACCATCGTTTTTAGTTATCTCCTCAAGCCCTTTCTCGGTGCCAATCCATACCATTTCCTTATTAAAACCCGACGGAAGTGCAAAGAGGGTATACTTTCCAACAATGATTGCTTTTGCCTTGTCGCCCGTAACAGAATATACGCCCCTACTGCTAACTACCAAGAGTTCATTATTGAACACCACCAGCTGTCGACACTTCCCTTCCAAATTGGCGATTTTCCGATAGGCATAGCCAACCGACTGTAAAGCAAGCACCTTCTTTTTCCGCATCATATACTCATGCGAAGGTTGAGCTAACTGTTTGTTTGCGGCTACCTCTGTTTTCTCCTCAGATCCTTTACTACCAGAAATTTTATCAAAAAGACGGGAAAAGAAACTTTTCCTCTTCTTTTCGTGCTCATTAACTGTTGCTTCGTTCGCTTTAGACTCTGATCCAGCAACTTTTTCTTGACGCTGCGCAACCCTCTCCTTTACGTTTACCTCAACCTCCCTGTAACCTTTCACCTCATCCAAAAGATACAAACCCTCACTGGTTCCCACATAGAGGTGTTTTTGAAAATCAACAACCGAAAGCACATTACCACTCAATCCTGGGTAGTGTTCGTAGGAGGTTACAGGAATGCTGAAGTCTATTCGAGATATTCCCATACCATGTGCTAGCCAGAGGCCGGAGTAATGATCGACACCCAGAGAGTATACCTCATCGTCGGGAAGTCCTGCCCTGTAATTTACCAAGGCCAAGGTTTCTCCATTTTTTGAATCTACCACCACACAGCCACCCAGCAGTGTAGCGAAGGCAATTCTCGACTTATCAACCACTATCCCACCATTTACGTAGCTGGCATCAAGATAGGCTTGATCCTTAATCACAAAAGGGGAAAGATCTTTACCGTTAAACCGGTAAATGGAGTTGTTAGACAGCCCCAAATAAAGATCAGCTCCATTCCCAAACGTGAAACTTATTTCAGTTCCCTCAGGCAAAGAAAGTTTGATAGGAACTGCACGCCCATTTCGAATTAAAAAAACCTGAATTTTATTTTGGACTATATAGAGCTCATCCTTCAAATTGAAAGCATCGGTAATAAAATGCGTGCTATCGGTTTCAGCATAAACGTTCTGCAGAAACGGCGACTCACCGCCAATCAACTTACACACATTCTGTGTTCCTATGGCGTAGAGCGTATTCCCTACGGTTACCAGCTTATGGTAGTAGTCGTAAATGGTGTCCTTAACCTCCTTTTGAACGAATTCACCCTTTCTGTCGCGCTCAAATGAAACAACACCTTGGTCAGTGCTTACAAATAATTTATCATGAAAGGCCATGGCCAATGGACGACCCTCCACCTGGAGATTTTCCCACTCATAACCATCAAAAGAAAAGACACCCTTTCGGTTGAGGAAGTAAACCAAATCATTTTTACCCTGCTCAATGGCCCAAGTCTGGGTACTCATGGAACCTGGAAGCTTGTAATGGGTAATAAAAGGTAAACCCGGCTGAGCATTGGCTGGCAGGCTCCACAACAGGGTAACTGCCATGCTCAATCCCCCAATAATTAAACGAAGTCCCTTCATAGCAATTCTGGTAATATGATTAGGCAAATTACTGCAAAATAATACTCTATGGAACATTTATTGCAAAACTTTTACACCCGAACAATAAACTTAACAGATCAAGGAATAATTGGTTAATCCTTTCCTTTGAAATCCGGTCAAAAATTCAATCTTTGCACACCACAAAACAAGAAATGGAGATGGATTCAAATACGCAACCCGCGAAAAAGGGCTTTAGCCGAAATTACTGGACCGTAATTCTCATGGAGTTTTCCGAGAGAGGATCTTACTATGGAGTAATGTCTGTACTGTCAGTTTATCTTGTTTTAAGCACTAAGGATGGCGGGCTTGGCTTTAGCAAAGAGGGTGTGGGCGTTATCAAAAGCACCATTACGCCGCTGCTCTACTTCCTCCCCATTTTAGCTGGCGCAGTTGCTGACCGATACGGCTATCGAAAAACGCTCTTCTTTGCCTTTGCCGTAATGAGCACGGGTTACTTCCTCACTAGCCAGATGACATCATACAGCACCGTGTTCATTAGTTTGGTGCTAATGGCCGTAGGTGCTGGCTTTTTCAAGCCCATAATTTCGGGAACAATTGCTCGCGAAACCAACGAAAGTAACTCTTCCCTTGGATTTGGGATATACTACTGGTCCATCAACCTAGGGGCATTTCTAGTTCCGCTACTGCTAATCCCCTATCTGAAAAGTATCTCCTGGAGCTATATATTCATAATGGCATCAATTGGAACTGGTTGGCTACTACTCCTCAACCTATTTGTTTTCAAAGAACCATCCCGACCCAAGAGCAGCAAATCTATCCCCGTGGTGTTGAAGGAGGCCGTCCTTGTACTCAAAGACATCCGCTTTATCTCCATGATTGTAATATACAGCGGCTTCTGGATTCTTTACTTTCAAATGTTCGATTCGGTCCTCTGGTTTTTAAAAGAACACATCAACACTGCTCCAGTAGACAGTGCCGTTAACAGTTTTCTCGGACACTTCTATGCAAACCCATCCTGGCATTTTGATGCTGAACATGTAACGGTTATCAATGCAGCAACCATTATTGGGCTTCAACTGATAGTTTCCAAAATTGTCAACAAGTTTAAAGCGCTACCTACCATGGTAGTTGGAATGTGCTTTGGCACCTTAGGAATTGCCATGCTGGCGGTATCATCCAATGTGTGGGTATTTATTCTAGGTTTATTTGTTTTCTCCATTGGCGAAATGACGGCCCACCCAAAATTTATCTCCTACGTTGGGCTTATTGCACCACCCGACAAGAAGGCACTCTACCTTGGCTACTCATTCCTTTACGGCGTTATTGGTAGTGGAATTGGAGGAATTCTTGGAGCCGTTCTCTACCACGCATTAGTAGAAAAAGATAATAATTCATTCGCATTCTGGGGAATATTTGTACTTATAGGAATGGCCTCCATCATCGGGCTACTACTATTTAACAGGCACGTGAAAAGGAACCCAGTGTAAACGAGGTTTTTGAGAAGTTCCTGAAAGGTTATTGGTGTTCAATATCTAGTCTCTCGATGATTAAAAAACCATCGAAGTAAACCTGATTCATACTGAAATGCTTAACCGCAGTGTCGACAAAAATCTTCGATCCCACTCTGACTCTTAATCTCCAATCAGGCAGACAGGGATAAATAACAGGAGTAACCAACCTACGGGAACCATTTTCAAGCTGGATTCGCCATTTCCAAGTGGCCTCCGTGTTTCCTGTATCATCAGGCGGATTATTCCACAGCTCCACCACAGGGCTATCGGTTGATTTTAAACCGAACAACTCCAAGGAGGTTGTTAACACCTTGAACATTCTTTGATTGACACAAGAAATACCTGCCGTGTTTGGAATAAAATTCAAACTACGCCAAAATGGTAGCGAGGCAAAAAATGGGCATTCTAGACTTACAACAACACATCCCGATTCTCTAAACACGTCCATGCACTCCTCCACCATAAGTCGTCCTAAACCTCGTCGACGCACTTGCGGCATTATCTCAACAAAATCAATAAACTTTACCGCGGAAGTACCATACCAGCAGATAAATCCAGCGGCACGTCCCTTCGCAAGCAGCAGGATAACTTGCCCGTTATCGAACCGATGCCGAATAATGTCCCAGCTAGGATAGAAGCCGGAACAGGAATTCTCATACTCATCCCTCAGCCAACCTTCAACCTGCCTAAGCATTTCAAATGAAGGATTGATTATCAGCTTAGCCTTTAGCTCCTCAGCCTTCTGTGCAGGAAGTTCAAACATTACTAGATTACCTGTTTTTGCAGGTCAAAATTTACTGCTATAATGAGATAATCGCAAATTATTTTTCACAATTAATTTAGTTCTGCAGCATTAAAACAGGCATGCACCGAAATTAAAATGTCAGAAGTGAAACGTGAGTGATTCGGGAATCAACATGGAGTTAGAATAATTCAAAGGAGTCGAGGCACAGATCACACCTTGGTTGATTAACAAATTCGACCTTTGGTAGAGATGCAAGGTGTTGCACCTCTCAGTTTTGGATAGTCTATATTACGAACACTTAACTCATATAGACATTTCCACTAAGCACCTCAGCAAATTCCCAATAGGGCGACAAGATTGTGGTTTAGATTTGGAATAGCTAATAACGGCCATGACCATGGCAGCCATTTACAAAAGAGAATCCTTCAAACTTTCCTTGAGAAAATCAGGATTCATCGAAAATATCCGACGTAGAAATTATATGGGTAGGAATGGTGTGGTGAAAAAAGGTTAAGGGTGTTGCACTAAAATAGACTTACCCTTAAGCCCTGAATTACCCCATGCGTTTAACTATTTAGGAAACACCATAAACAAGGAAGTTTTACACTTCGCTGGAAGGGGTTCGATATGGAAGAGGCTACTTATCGATCTTTACCTTTACGGCAATTAATCCACGCTGACCCTTCTCCACCTCAAAAGTAACTCTGTTATTCTCCTTGATCGACTCAAGCAGTCCATTAATGTGCACAAATATACTTTCCTGGGTATCAAGATCCTTGATAAAACCAAAACCCTTGGAGTCGTTGAAGAACGAAACCACGCCGTGACGAACTATATCAACTGGCTCATTGGTAGAACGAGGAATTCCAATCTCAATGCTCTCAATTTCAATCTCCTGCTTATTCATGGGATCAGGTCGGGTGGAGGTAAGCATTCCATTCTCATCCACATAAGCAATCATGTCATCAAAATTATTGGTCCCGCTTTCCTTGCGTTCAATCCGCTTCAGTTCCTTCTCTTTTCTCTTCTTCTCCTTGTTTGTCCTTACTTGTTTTTTATTCGAGGTTTCCCTTGGCCTCCCCATAATGCTCCTTTCTTATTATAATTAGTATTACTATCAAAAGCCATGCTGCCTTTACCAGCCAACACAGCCTCCAAATTCAGCACAAAGATACGGTTAATTCATGAATTTTCAGCATCAAATTAAGATTCAAAGGTATACAGCGACCAAAAAAAGGTTACGCAAAGAAGTCTAAACCAAAATAAAGGTAACCAAAAATGGAACGAGCACCGTGAGTATGGTACCATTTAAAAGGCTAATCACCGCATAGTCCTTTCCAACATATTGGGTAATAATAGGAAGGGTAGTATCCATGGATGTTGCACCTCCACAGGCAATTGGAGCCAACTTACCAAAATAGCGAGCAAAAATGGGTGTAAAGAGCAAGGTGATTATTTCGCGCATTACGTTGGAGAGAAGGGCGACTACCCCAAGCGTTCCCCCCCGAATTTCGGTAATGTAAATGCTTGAAAGGCTATAGTAACCAAACCCCGAACCAATGGCTGCAACGTCCTTCAATGAAATATCGGAAATGAGCAACGACACACAGCTCACGCCAATTAGCGTACCTACTATGGTAGTTAGCGGTACTAGTAGCACCGTTAGATTCATGCTCCGAATCGTTTGAAGGGATCGCGGGTCAGAGCCAATGCCAATTCCTACAAGAAACATCAGCAGGTACAGAGCATACTCGGTAAAATTACCATGTAGCAGCCAAGCAGGAAGCCAATGCACATAGCCAAACAGCACTCCCACTGCAAAAAAGGAAAGGATAATCAAGCTTCCTTTCATACCTTCTCCTTCGGCTTGAAAAAAACACGGTAGGTAACAAAGGCCAATAGGACGCTACCAAATACTGCGCCCAATGTAATCAAAAACGCCTTTACTCCAAGTATTGGCAAATTTGAAACAATGGTTTTATTAGAACCGATAGAAATACCCAGTAAAAGCAGAAGCAGGTAGATGGCATAGGTGGTGAGCCTATCATTTAGCAGCACTAGCTTCGGCTTTGTGCGAAGCCAAACTCCAACCACAATTCCTAAAAGCATTATGAGAATCACTGTAATCATCTTCTGCAACCATTTATAAAATGTAAAAACATCGCTCTAATACAAATAAATTATCCAACCAAACGTGTCTAATAACCCACTATTTTCCCACAGTGAAGGCATACTCAATGCTATGCTCAAATGGCGCAGCAGGTGTAATCACAGTGGAAGGAAATTCGTGGTGGTTTGGAGCATCCGGGAAAAGTTGAGGCTCAATGCAGATGGCATCGCGGTGAACATACATTCGGCCAGCTCTTCCTGGAACAAGGCTATCAAGGCCATTGCCGGTATACACCTGCACGCCAGGAAGCGTCGACCGAACCTCCATGGTTCTGCCATTGCTAGGATGCTTAACCAGCGCCACCTTGTTTATTTGTCCTTGAGGGGCATCAACTACCCAGCAGTGGTCGTAGCCATTGCCAATAAGTATGTCGGGGTAAATGCTTTCCAATCCCGGCTTGAGCCATTGCAGCTGGGAGAAATCCATTACTGTTCCAGTGACCGGGATTAGTTTTCCGGTAGGAATTTGATGTTTATCGGTTTCTAGATATTGCTTGGCTTCCACCTGAAGCAAATGATTTTCAATGGAGCCGCTATCCTCCCCACCAAGGTTAAAGTAGCTATGGTGAGTGAGGTTAAGCACAGTTGGTGTATCGGTGATAGCATGGAATTGCATTGAAAGAACATTGGTCTCACTCCAAGCATAATTAACTGTTACTTCTACCCCGCCTGGATATCCACCTTCACCATCGGGGCTCACAATTTTAAACACCACACCATTGTTGCCGCCCTCACCTTGAATCAACTTCCATGGCCGATGGCTAAATCCAACATCGGCGCTATGCAGGTGATTGTCTCCCTCATTAGGTTGCAGCTGGTAGGTTTTTCCATTGAGTGAAAAGCGGGAGCCACCAATGCGGTTGGCATAGCGACCAACGATACATCCAAACCACTCCACCCCTTTCAGGTAACCTTCGAGCGATGAGTAACCAAGCACTACTTCAGAAATATCCCCCTTGTTATCGGGAACTTTCACGGAAACAACACGAGCGCCATAGTTTGAAAACGCCACCGAAGCCCCGCTACTATTTGTCAAAGTAACCAGCTGTACCTCTTCACCAGAGGAAACTTTGCCCCAATGTTCAACCTTCTTATGCATCATCAATTTGGTATTAAGTGAACGCTTCTTACTTCCAGAGTGGGGACGGATACTCCCCCTTCTCAACCAACACCTTGAGCTGAGCCATCACGATTGGCTTGTCACCAGCATAGGTCACACCAAACCAGTCTGAGTCGGTAGGGATTACCTTGCAGGTTGCTTTACCTTGGGACAGCAGACGATTAACTACCAACGGAATATAAAACTCAGCCTTTGGGCTTGCAATATTATCGGTTAAAAACTCCTTCAACATGCGCTCAGCGTGGTCGAAGAAGTCAGGTGTAAAACCCCAGCAATTCATGGAAACAGAGGCATCACCTGAAAGTATTTTCTTAGACCCGTCATCTTCGGTATTAAATATGGAATTGCCATCGCTACCGATTTTGGTATGCTCTACCACATCTACCAGCAGCGAGTTGGCATCGACCTTACACACCCCACGCGAAACAGTTCCCTCCTCGGAGAGCGTTTTCCTCAGCTTGTAGCCAACCATATAGGCTTGTCCTTCCGCTTTCCCGTGCGTTAAAGCATCGGCCAGTTGGGCAAACGATTGGCGTCCATAGAAATCATCGGCATTAATTACGGCAAAAGGCTCGCTAACAACATCCTTGGCTGCCCATACGGCATGGCCTGTACCCCAAGGTTTAACTCGGTCAGCAGGACACATAAATCCCTTTGGCAACAAATCCAGTTCCTGAAACACGAGCTTCACCTCAATTTTATCTGAAAAACGATTTCCAAAAGCGGCCATAAAATCGGCCTCAATACTCTTTCGAATAATAAACACCACCTTGCCAAAGCCGGCTCGCATGGCATCGTAAACTGAATAATCGATAATGGTTTCGCCATTAGGACCTAGCCCATCAACCTGCTTCAACCCGCCATACCGGCTTCCCATGCCAGCGGCTAAAACCACCAATGTTGGCTTCATACAACTCAATTTAATGTTTATAACCTTACTATTTTTTAAAACATGCTCGTTTGCCAATGTCGAAATTAATCGTCAGTGGACTTTTACAAAAAGAACCTCGCGCCACCATCAATATACATTTTCATACAATTGATAGTGGTTGTTTTGGCCATCGAAACAAATTTACATTTCGACGGAGAAAATTAGCAATTCTTTCAACAAGATGGTTACTCAATTACTTTAAAGCAAAGGATACCTACAGATGCATTTCCAAAACATTAACAAGAAAACGATTGAGAGAGACAAAAAAAATGGGCAAAGGCTGTAAATTTGTTGAACTTTTACTCTCAGTTGGTAAAAAATAATACTTTTGAGCCCCGAAAACTGGGAACTTTGAACTCTTAATTGTAGGCAAATCAACCATTATAAGATTTATGAAGAAGGCAACAAAAGACACTTTCATAATTGGGCTCGCGCTATTCGCCATGTTTTTTGGAGCAGGAAATCTGATCTTCCCTCCAATGCTGGGTTTTAGAGCAGGGGAAAGTTGGTTATCGGGCGCGCTAGGCTTCATGATGTCCGACGTTGGACTATCACTCATGGGAATAGTTGCCGTAGCCATGATTGGAGGTGGATTCACCGCTCTTGGTAACAAGGTTGGCCCGCGCTACTCTAAAATCCTTGGCACCACAATCATGTTGGCACTCGGCCCACTACTTGCAATTCCTCGAGCCGGTGCTGTTTCATACGAAATGGGCATAGAATCGCTTTTCCCTTCCAGCACCATGTGGGTAGTAACCACCATATTCTTTATTGCTACCATATTCTTTGTTTTCGATCAAAAGGGTGTAGTGGATAAGATTGGAAAGTTGTTGACCCCAGTTCTGCTTATAACGTTATTGGTGATTATAGTTGCAGGCATAATCTACCCAATTGGTACTGCCTCACACGCCAAAGTGCCCAACACCTTTGGTCTTGGATTTACCGAAGGATACCAAACAGTGGATGCGCTTGCGGCCGTTATATTTGCTAGAATAATTCTGAACACCTTAACTGCAAAAGGGTATACCAAAATATCTTCGCAGGTTATGATGACCATTAAAGCTGGGGCCATCGCCTTGGGAATAATTGCCATTGTTTATGGGGGACTTATTGCCATTGGCTCCAATGCCAGCGCCCTCTTCCCAGACGATATCACCAGAACCTCACTATTTGTATGCATTGTAAATCGCATTTTAGGTTCAAGTGGTACAATAATTATGGCCGTAGCAGTCGTATTTGCATGCTTTACCACTGCAGTGGGTCTTACGGCCACTGCAGGTGCATATTTTCAACACATTTCGAAGGGGAAAATTAATTACAAAGTTACGGTGGTAGCAATTAGCCTTGTCAGCCTGCTCATTGCCAACCTAGGAGTAAAGGAGATTATAGCAATATCGGAACCAATACTAAGGCTAGTATACCCACCCGTAATAATGCTCATCATTTGCGGATTATTCGACAAACTTGGCTTATCGAAGCACTTCTATAGAGGAGCAGTGCATACAGCCTTACTGCTCAGTATTCCGGAGATGCTTGCCAGCTTTCATGTTCCAGTTAACTCAGCAGTTGACCTACTAAACTCTTTTCCACTTGCGAACTATAAGGTTGGTTGGCTAATTCCTTCCTTGCTGGTTGCACTGGTAATGCACATTGCCTTTCATAAAAAGGCAACCCTACTAGCAGCGTAGCGTTCACGGTAAATCTTAACCCTAGAAAATAGAGTTAGACTACTCATAAAATAATTGTCCAGCGAATTTTACTTAATGAAAATTCGCTGGACGTTTTATAGTGACCTTTGAGAGAGTAGTCCTCAGTTGATAATTACTTTTCGAACATCGCATTTCCCGTTATCCCTATCTATTTTCATCATGTAGCAACCCTTGGGAAGAGAAGTGGAGATGAAGTCGTTGGCTGAGGTGATCTGCTTCGAAGCCACCATTTTCCCAATAATTGAATAGATTTCAACACTTTTCACCCCAGACATATTCTTTAAATAGAAGGTGCCTTTGGAGGGATTTGGATAAACTGAAACCGCACTAGAAACCTCCTCGATACCGGTAGTCTCGGTAAAGTAAGCCATGGCAGAAATAGAG
This sequence comes from Williamwhitmania sp., assembly GCA_035529935.1. Taxonomy (NCBI): domain Bacteria; kingdom Pseudomonadati; phylum Bacteroidota; class Bacteroidia; order Bacteroidales; family Williamwhitmaniaceae; genus Williamwhitmania; species Williamwhitmania sp. The sequence continues at coordinate 11,385 of DATKVT010000049.1, forward strand.
GCGCTCACGGTAACCTGGGTAGTTGCAGTAGTAACGTCGGCCCCATTAACAACCCACTTTTCAAAAGCCCATCCCTGATCAGGGGTAGCCGTGAGTGTAACCTCATCACCCTCATAGTAGGTGTGGTCGCCATCAGCAGGGTCGATGGTTCCGTTGCCCGAGTGACTCAAGCTGAGTGTGTAGGTTGGTATGGCAACACCGGTAACCACAATATCATCAATTTTAGAGATGCCCGCAGCATCAACCGTTCCTCCTGCCGAATTGGTATTGGAGGTCATAATCCAACGAAGGGTAATCATGTCGGAGGCATTCCACGCCTCTGAAGGAATATCCACGCTTGCCAACACACCTGTTGTCCAGTCGTTCTTCACTGTAAGAGCAGCACTTGGAACATCGGTAAAGTCACCATCGCCAATCTTGTACTGCAGCTTAAAATCCTGAGGTCCAGGATTGGTTCCGCCAGACTGCTGCTTCGAGGAAATTTTGAGGTTACCATAGCCTTGTGTGGAGAACTGCACATACCAATACTTGGTGTCCGCACCATTATCCCAGCCAACGGTTTGAGCCGCATTGTCGGTAAACCCATTCTTCCAAGCAATAGTTCTGCCTGACTCAGTTCCCAAGGTGGCTACACCCACATTGGCAGTGGTTCCCTGATCGGCCAACACAGAGCTGGTTGCAAAACTCCAGCCTGCAACTACATCCTGCGCCCAGCTCAACGATGTTGATAGCGCAGTAATAGCAAGAATTAGTAAAGCTTTTTTCATGTTTTTTTGGTGTTTTTGAATTATCGTTCAATGATTTTAAACTTCCACCTTGCAGGTTTTACACTCTTCAATTAACCTTGCACGGTTGTTTGCCTTTACTCTATTTTTAGTTTTTTTTTAAAAGTTAAATCGAATTCCAGCCATAAAAAACCGACCGGGACACTGCTCCCCCTTCTTATCGAGGAACTGAGCATTAAAAAGATTTTGAACATCAGCCCACAACTTCAAACCTAGCGGTAGCGAATGCTCTGCATGCAAATCAACCGTTTGGTAATCGGCCAGCCTCTGAGTATTCACATCATCAATCCACTGCCTTCCAACATAGCTATAGGTTATACCCAGCGTGTTTCTTTTTCCATTATAAACTATGCCTGCACTGGCGAGGTAGTCGGGCACTTCAGAAATTGCCATTCCCTTAAGATTAGTAGCAGCAATTTTTGAATCAAACTTTACAATTTTAGATGTAGAGGTTGAAGCACTCACCCGAACCATCCATCGTGTGTATGGCTGCCAACGAATGCTACCCTCTAAACCCTTAACCACAACATCACCAACATTATCGCGCATCAAAATTGGTTTCACATCCGTTCCACCAGTATCGATGGAGTCGCCCGTAGCAACAAAATATTGAAAATGCAAGCCGTAGGAATAGTAACCAGTAAGATCGATATAGAGCGAAGAAACAGGCTTCAACGACATCCCAATCTCCACATTGTTCAACGTTTCCGGCTTTAAGTTTGGATTGGCAATTTTAAAACCTTTGGTGATTTTTCGCGAGCTGCACAGATCGTCGAGTTTGGCAGGCATAAAACCGCTTGATACCGCAGCCTGAAAACCAACTACTTTCGTTAGAAAATATTTAATGCCTACCCTTGGGCTTGCGGCCTGCCAGTGCGAAGAGCCAAAATACTGATTGCTATTGGAGGAAAAACCGGTTGCCTTTGTTGGATCTTTAACAGTAAGGCGCCCATCGAAGAAGCCAGCCACATCGAGCCGTAGTCCACCTGTGAGGGAAACACGCGAACTCAGCTTAGCCTCCTCCTGAACAAAGGCACCAATGGCAATCATATTACCGCTACGCAGAATATCGTCAGTGGAAGTTCGGTAAACATCGTGCGCATCGATACGACCAAACCGCACTTCGGCACCGGTAGTTATCGTGCCCCATTTCGTAGGAGCATGGGTTGCTCCGAACCACAAACCAGCATCGTCACTATTTTGAAAAGTATAGGACAACTTGTAGGTATCGCCAAGCTTATTAATGCTCTCGCTCTGCTTCTTGTAATACTCGTGTTGATAATAAATGTGCATATCAGTGTTCCACACTGCACGCTTAGCCGACAACGTTACAGATGCTGCCTGATCTTCGTAGCTATCGTAGTTGCCATCGGGTAGGTATATTTTTTTACCTGAACCGCGCTTATCCTTGTAGTAGGTGTAGGATGCATTAATGGTCAACCCCGACTTTAAAACCCCGCCAGTTCTAAAACTAATACGTCGCTCCTGAATATATGCTTTCGACGAAGTAGAATCGCGTGTTGCCACTGGGTCAATTATATAGCCATCACCAGTTCTATAGTAAGGAGAAACATCCCAGTAGAACCCATTTGCCAACTTACTGCCCACATTAAACGAGAGTTGGCGAAGACCCAATTCACCCAAGCCAAAATCAACATTACCCTCAAGTGGCTTTTGCGGCTTTATGGTAGTAAAGTTTACCACACCAGTCATAGCATTGTTGCCATAAATGGAACTAGCTGGTCCTCGAACAACCTCAATGGATTGAATCTGATCGGGGGAGATCATGTTCCAAGTCACCATGCCGTAGGAAGATTTATTGAGAGGAATCCCATCCACGGTTATGAGCACTCGGTTGTTTCCATCAAGTCCCCTAAGCGACAATCCTGAATTTTTGGAAAACACACCCCAAATTCTATCGATATAGGCACCAGGTATAAACTTGAGCAGCTCATCACTAGTTCTTGCAGAATAATCTTGAATCTCAGTCTTCGTAATAGTTGAAGTAGCAAATGGGAGGCTATCAGCCCTATGGCTCGTCTGGGTTGAAACCACGGTGACGGGGTTAATAAAGTCAGACATTCTAATTGACGAGTCGGACACCGCCAACTCCTGCCCATTACAAAAGAGCGGAATTGCCAAACCCAAAACGAGTAATGCTTTTAAATAGGCCATCTTACTTGCTACCAGTTTTTTGAACAACCATATCTACTGTAACCAAACCAGACGGTTGTCCATCTACCGCTGTGACTCTAAAAACGCCATATAATCCAAGATCTTCCTGCTTAAACGAATATATATCACCGACCGCAAGGTTTTTCGCCTTGCGTTTTCCTGCACTTTCGTCATAAAGCGAAACGAGATCGGCCACGCTTGCCAAGGCGTTAAACTGGTCAGCCGAAATGGATATGAGAAGGAATCGTGCGGTGTTGCGAATAGTCCAATCCGTTGGACCTCCATCTCCATAAACTGAAGCATCCACATTTGAACCGGGGGAGGCAATTACCATAGCATCTGCATCGATGGTGTCGAAGTAGCAAAGCAGATGAATCTTATCGGGAATAGCAGCAGCCTCATCTTTTGTGAAAATTGCACCGCTTTCCAAATTCATAAAAGAGCCATACGTAGTGTTTTGCTGCGCACCAATGGTAATTCCATTGAACCGTTGCACCTCACCCACACTACCGCCAGCCTTATTGATGGTGTAACTCACCTGCGATGCTCTGCCACCCTTGTCGCGGATAGTAAAAATCAAAATATTTTGCTCAGCAGTATCCTTGGTGAAAATTACCTCCTTGTTATAGGTCTGCTTAAAGAATCCCTCGTCAACCAACCGAACGCCATTGCTGGAGACAATTAAGTTTGTAAGTGCGTCGCTACCATTCCAGCTGCATGCAAGCTCAAATGTAATGGATTGCCCTGGCGCTAATGCAGTATCACCTCCAGCTGTGAGATTTGTAATCGTCACCGTAGGGTTTGCCCCATTGTCGCTTGTTCGTTCACACGAGCATGACATTAAAAATGAGGAAGCCACTCCAAGCAGCAGTCCAATTGTTCGAAAGGCATTTATTTTCATATCGGAAATTATAAAAATGGGAGTAATGCCAACGGCTACTCCCCATTACTACTTTCTAACTTTAGCAAATGATGCACCAAGGAAACCACCAATGGTTCCAAACAGGAAATGGCTCAAAAGCGGAAACCACACGCCACCTACAAACGACCCATAAATCACCCCAAACAGGCTCAATAAAATCCTAACGACGGGGATGGAGAGATAGCAGAATCCTGCTGCCAACGCTATAAAAACGATATGCTTACGCAGCAATTTCACGTTGTCAAGAAATAGATCCAAACCTACGGCAGGCATTGCAAACATAAGTGGCATAAAGGGATCGTGAAAGCCAAAAACCGGAAAAAATGCGGCAAAAGCAGCACCAGCACCCATCATGGTTCCAGCCCAACGGTAAGGAATAATCAACCGTAGAAAGGTGAACAGAAACATGATCTCAATACCATGCCTTCCAGGGAGGTGAAGTGGCACTCTAATATTTGCCCTTACAAAAGTAATTGCAACCCCAAAAAGAAAGAAGAGCAAGACAAGTGCAATCTGGTTAATTCGAGATCTTCCGTACAAGCTCTTTGCTTGCACATTTATAGCGAATACCCCCATTTTGTTGATATTTTTCGATTAAAATAATTTTTTTCCCATTCTTCAAAACAGGCCTAACCCAGCCATCCAAATCTACTACAGAACTCTCTGGAATCAAAACCAAATCTTCACCAGCAGCTCCATCAATGGGAATTAACTGCATAAGCTCGCTTACGGAGGCGAGTCCACTTAGTTCCCGAAAGTTTTTTCCCTCCATCCAAACAAAACGGCCATCATCTCCAGCATATCGAAGCGCAACTGCAGCCATGGCGCCAATAGCTCCATCAAAATTGCCGGTGAAGGCTGCGAGAAAAATACTGTGTCGCTTGGCAATACTCCAAACTTCCGCTTGGGTAACCAGCTCGCATTTTGCTCTTGTTCCCCAGCGAATCACCTCTTCTGGCAAGCTGTCAGCCGAAGCAATACACAAACCAGCATCCGAGCCTGGAGCAGCCTCTCGAGCTAGAAAAGCGCTGCAGTATTGTTCCAGATAGTCAACCCGAGATGCCTCCACCTCCAAACAGGCGGAACTGTTGTGCGAGGTATAGGGAACGCGAGGGTCGAAAAAGAGCTGATGACGAGAAATCCCATGCACTTTGGCAAATCCTGTTTGCATAAGTTCATATCCCAACTGCCGAGCCCTAAAACCTGTGCCTCTGGTTTCCAGATTGTCGGTATCGTCAATTCCAATTAAGTAGCGCATTCTAATCTCCAAATCTGTAATTATTAATTCTTTCACCTACTCATTTAGTCGATGAAAGAACTTCTTCGTAATTTTGTAAATGGCGCTATCGAACTCACCGCGCAACTCAAGGTAGGCCTCAATCAACTTCTTTCCCTCTTCCGTGAGATCCGACCTACCACCCTCCTTGCCGCCTCGTTGCTTCTCTACAAGGGAAAAGCCAATAGCCTCCTCTGCATCATGCAGCAATCCCCATGCCTTACGATAGCTTATGTGCATTGCATCCGCCGCAGCGGCCAGTGAACCTTGCTTTTGTATCTCCAGAAGCAACGTAAACCTCTCCTCGTCGAATATTTCCACGTTCGCCTTGCCCACCAAGCCAATTTGGTAGTCTAGAAAAATGTCGAAATACTTAGAACCGGGAGCGCCTGCCATGCATCAATCGTTAAGCAATATATTTCATATCCAACTACATACAAAAAGCAAGAAGCTATAAGCCGCCTGCTTTATTTATATAGGCAACGGTAAGAGGTGTCGCCCTCCACCTTAACTTTAAACTTTACATCCTTAGGGACGATAAAGGTCTCAAATGCTTTATAAGTTTTCCATTTTGTCTCACCCGGCAGCATTGCATGCATACTTCCTGAAGTAACAGTCATGTGCTCAACAGTGGATGTACCAAACTCATACTCACCGGTGGCCATTACACCAATGGTGGCTTTTCCTTCTGTGGATTCAAACCCCAAAGACTTCACTTTGCCACCGAAGTAATCATTGACACTAAACATATCGCTAGCTTATTGGTTAATAAAGGTTCTCGAGCAAAGATATGGAAATCGTAAAGGCATAATTATGACAAATCGCAGTTTTTTTTCTAACAATCGCATCGTTCTAACTACCTGCATTTTATAATAATTATACCGATATGTTTTATTTTTCATATCGCTTTTATACTTTTGACAATCAAAAAAAAGTTGAAATATGAATAATGCAGTTTTTGATTTTGTGTTACCACAGAATGAACCTGTTTTAGAGTATGCACCAGGCTCTGCTGAGCGTGCTGCCCTAAAAAAGGAGCTAGAACGCCAAGCCTCCATGCAAATTGAGATACCTCTAATCATTGGTGGAAAAGAGGTAAAGTCGGGTAAACTTGGTAAGGTGGTAATGCCTCACGACCATAGCCATGTGCTAGCAACCTACCATATGGCTACCGAAAAAGAGGTAGAAATGGCCATTGAGGCAGCGCTGAAAGCAAAAGAAATTTGGTCGTCGATGTCATGGGTCGACCGCGCACAAATCTCGCTAAAGGCAGCCGACCTCATTGCAAAAAAGTATCGCTTTGTGATGAATGCCGCCACCATGTTGGGCCAAAGTAAAAACCCCTATCAGGCAGAGATTGACTCCGCTTGTGAGGTAATCGACTTCCTACGGTTCAACGTATTTTTCGCCAACAACATCTATAAGGATCAGCCCATTTCGGTTGATGGTGTTGTAAATCGGACAGAATATCGCCCACTCGAAGGATTTGTTTTCACCATCTCCCCCTTCAACTTTACAGCCATCGCATCAAACCTCAACATGTCGCCTGTAATTATGGGTAACACAACGGTTTGGAAGCCAGCCACAACTTCGATCCTTTCCAACTATTACCTCATGAAAATATTTCAGGAGGCAGGTTTACCCGACGGAGTAATCAACTTCCTTCCAGGTCCGGGCTCAACTATCGGCAAAGGAATTTTTGCAAGCAAGGATTTGGCTGGCATACACTTCACCGGATCGACCAACACCTTTAATTTCTTTTGGAAGCAGATTGTTGAAAACCTTCCGAAGTATAAGAACTACCCAAAGATTGTTGGAGAAACAGGGGGTAAGGATTTCGTGTTGGTTCACAACACTGCCAATACCGATGAGGTGGCTACCGCATTGGTAAGAGGTTCCTTTGAGTATCAAGGACAGAAATGCTCAGCCGCTTCGAGGGCATACATCCCAAAAAGTTTATGGCCGTCCATTAAAGAAAAAATGGGGAAATCGCTGGCTGAAATCAAGATGGGCGATGTAAACAACTTTACCCACTTTGTGAATGCCGTGATAGACGAAGCCTCCTTCGACAACATTATGGGCTACGTTGATAAGGTTAAAAACACGAAGGATGCAGAAATAGTCTTTGGTGGACAGGGCGACAAATCGAAGGGTTACTACATTGAACCAACCGTTATTCTGGCGTATAATCCTCACTTTGTAACCATGGAGGAGGAGATCTTTGGACCAGTTCTCACGGTTTACGTTTATGAGGATGCTAAATTCGAGGAGACGCTTGATCTAGTCGACACCACAAGCCCCTATGCCCTAACGGGTGCCATTTTTGCACGCGATCGTCAGGTTATAATTCAGGCCTACGAAAAGCTTCGCTACGCAGCTGGCAACTTCTACATCAACGATAAGCCGACCGGTGCAGTTGTTGGGCAGCAGCCATTCGGTGGCGCACGTGGCTCAGGAACCAACGACAAGGCTGGAAGCAGCCTCAACCTCATTCGCTGGACCAATCCAAGAGCAATCAAGGAAACCTTGTTACCGGCAACGGACTACAAATACCCCTTTTTAGAAGAGGCATAAACTAGCATCGGAAGGCAACGGGTAATCCTAGCGCCTTCTGTTTTTTTAATACTAATCCCCATATCAACTAACAATAACCAACTTACATGAATCACTCAAAAATTCTCACCTCACTTGGAATTGCATCAGAAAACTCTGGCCTTTCAGTAGGAACCAAGTGGATGACAGCATCTGGTGACATTAACGAGTCGCACTCGCCCATCGATGGGAAGCATATAGCAACCATTAAGAATGCCTCAGCTGCCGATTATGAAATGGTGGTAAGAAAAGCAGAAGAGGCTTTCAAAACATGGAAAACAGTTCCGGCACCACTTCGCGGAGAGGTAGTACGCCAAATTGGGCTTGCTCTACGAGAGAAGAAGGAAGAGCTTGGATATATTGTTTCCCTTGAAATGGGAAAAATATTCCAAGAAGGAATGGGTGAAGTGC
>DATKVT010000050.1 GCA_035529935.1 Williamwhitmania sp.
TAGCATTACAGAGCCCACTGCCTTAATCCCATCAATAGTTAAAGTTACAGACCTATGTTCACCAGGAGCTAGCAATGGTAGTATTGCCTATAGCATAGTTGGTGGAGTATCACCATACTCTACTTCAATCAGTCCAACATATGCTGGCATTGTTAACTCAAGCAATACTTTTTCTGGGCTAAAGAATGGAGTGTATACTATAACCGTAACTGATAATAATGGATGTTCAGCGAATGTGATAGCAAATGTTCAAGAGCCCGGCGCCCCCCTCTCCGCCACCGCAACCCCAACCGATGAAACCCTTTGCCCTAGCTTTCACAACGGAGCGGTAGCGGTTATGGCCACAGGTGGCTGGGGTGGCTACAGTTATTCCAGTGACAATGTGTCGTTCGGAGCCAGCTCCTCCTTTTCATCGCTGGCACCTGGTAGTTACATCTTCTGGGTTAAGGATGCCAAGGGGTGTGTTTCCGCTCCCAAGCAAGCCACGGTTAAGCCGGCCGTCATGCCGGTGGTCAGTTTGGTGACCAAGCATCCCTGTGAGGGACAGGCCAACGGGTGGATTTACCCCTCGGTGGATAGCTGGAGTGGTCCCGCGTTGAGCTACACTTCAAGCATGCCAAGCGGTGCTACAGCATCTATAAGCGCTGGGTCAAAGTTTGAAAACCTGGCCGCATACTCTAGCTACAGCCTCAATCTGTTGATCAACGGTAGCGTGTGTCCATCCGCAGCAACAGTTGTAGACCTAAAGGCATTTGCTCCTCCTGTAGCCTCAGGCTTTGTTTTTGATAGTGCAACATGCGCCAGCGCTACTAATGGTGCAGTATCATTTTCTATAAACCAGGGTGCAGGTGGCAATTATAGAGCTGCTCTAATTGGAATAGATGGCGCATTTAAGGACAGCACTTTGACTTCCATTTTCTCTAATGGTGATAACAAAAAGATAGGTCAACTTGCGACTGGCCAGTATTCCTTACAGATTACCGATACTGCACAGTGCTCATCGAATAGCTCATTGATTACCCTCCCTGTCTCTTCAAAAGCTGTTACCATTAGCTCCCTTACCCCAACATCACCAATATGCCATGGTGAGGCAAATGGAACCATTGCAGTTGCAGGAGGAAAGGGCTTTGGCGACTGGACGGTCTCCATTAAGGACAGCGGTCTAGCAGCTGTGGTAAACGATAACATTCCCCGTTCGGATTCGTTGGTCGACAAAACCTACGGTAATTTGACCGCCGGAGATTATACCGTTTCCCTTTCCGACACCTCCAATTGCAGTTACTCCGCAGCAGTTACTGTGCCCCAGAAGGCCCCCATAGCCTTTACAGTAACCAAAATACGATACGTTACCACTGCTCAGTCCAGCGATGGTTCGCTCGATTACCTAGTTTCGGGTGGAAATGGGCACTTCAATATTACCCTTCAGAATCCACCAGCAGGTGCAGTAGTTGCGCCGGGCAAGTTCTCCAACCTTCCTGCAGGAACCTATACCGTTCAAATTAAGGATAGCCTAAATACGGCCTACTGCAACGCCGAGGAAACCTTTACCATTAAGGCGCCTCAAATCCCATTAGCTATTGCCGGGGCTAACCCCCAACAGCCCAAATGTTACGCCGCCTCCAACGGTAGCGTAACCCTTAACGTTACTGGAGGATGGGGTGGCTATAAGTACAGCAAGGACAGCATTAGCTGGCAGTCGAGTAGCACCATTGCCGGGTTGGCAGCAGGAAGCCACAAGTTCTGGGTTGCCGACTCGCTGGGAGCCATAAAGGATACTACTTTAGTTATTGGTCAGCCCGAGGCAATAGCGGTGGCACCACCGGTTATTTCCGACGTTTCGTGCAATGGAGGAAGCAATGGCACGGTAGCATTCACTGCATCGGGTGGAAACGGAGCCTACTCCTTGAAGTTGGATGGGGAATCCTCCGCAACGCCGCTCCTTCCCAGAACGGGACTTGCGGCTGGAGTTCACACCTACACCGTAGCCGACGCCAACGGCTGTACCTACTCTAATAGTTTCACCATTAATGAGCCGCAAAAGCTTAGACTGCAAGCAACCTTGGCTGGATACAACGGCTACGCCATTCGCTGCTTTGGAGCCACAGATACCATTCACGTTGCCGCAACAGGTGGCACAGCCGCTTACCGCTATATTTTGGGAACCAGCACCGACACCATTTCCACCTCTGCCTTTGCCAACTTGAGCAACGGAACCTACAAGGTAAAGGTGGTGGATGCCCATGGCTGCGTTGACTCCTCCACCGTGCTGCTCAACGCACCCACGGCAGTGAGTTGGAAAAAGGTTACCATTGCCGATCCCACCTGTAACGGGGTAGCCAACGGAGCCATTTCGTTGCAGCCCGACGGTGGTGTTTCTGGCTATAGCTACAATATTTATCGTGATGCCAATGTTGTGGGACTCAACTTGCCCAACTCTGATTTCAACAATTTGCCGGTGGGCGATTATCGTATCACGGTTACCGACGCCAACGGATGTAGTCACGATACCACTGGTCTTAAGCTTATTGAACCGGACTCCCTTCAAATTAATAGTTTCAACACCATTGCCTCTATTTGTAAGGGGGATAGCGGTAAAGCCGTAGTTGTTCTTAAGGGTGGCACTGCACCCTACACCGTTAAGGTTGGCAGTGATTTATACAGCGCTAATCCATCTACTCAAATCAATCTTCTAGCCGGAAACTATACTGCATACATTAGTGACAGCAAGGGTTGTGGTATTGGCAGAGGAAATCCCAATGCCTCTGATATACCCTTTACAGTTACGGAGCCAACTAGCAAGTTGACTGCATCTCCCAATGTTGACCCTGTTAAGTGCTTTGGTGAGAGTAATGGTAGTGTGCGGTTATCGGCCACGGGTGGCTGGGGAGGTTACTCCTACTACTTGGTCGATGTTGCCAATGGTAACCCTCCGTTCAACGTAACTAAAACGAACCTAAAGGCTGGAAGCTATAAGTTTGTGGTTTCCGATAGCTTAAATTGCCACGATACGCTTAGCATCACCGTTCCGCAGCCTCAGCAGCTGGCAGCGCTGCTCAACAAGGTGGACGTGCAGTGTAATGGTGGTCAGGATGGTCAGCTAACAGTTTCCGATACGCTGGGTGGGGTTCAGCCTTACCACTATCAGCTGGACGGCGGCACACCCACCACCAGCAACCTCTTCACGAACCTTTTGGCCGGAGAACATCAGTTGAGCATGGTTGACGCCAACGGCTGTGTGCTTACTAAAACCGAAACCATTAACCAGCCCGACGAAATTATTTCTACTCTAGTTGATTCGGTTAATCCACCATGTGGTACCAGCACTGGTATGCTGATGGTGAATGTAGCCGGTGGAACACCTACGCTTAACATGAGCTGGAACATTGCTGGCACAGCGGTGAATGGCGCTCAGGTGAGCAACCTTTCTGCAGGTAGCTACAACCTTACCGTAACCGATGGCCATGGCTGCCAGAAGCCATTTACCTATACGCTGGTGAACCCCGATGCTCCGCAGCTGGAGAATGTGGTAGCTACCGACTTGCGATGCTTTGGCGACCAGTCGGGTAAGGTGGAATTTTACGTTAACGGCACCAACCAGCCTGTGGACGTGTCGCTAACTTTTGGTGGCACAACGGTGGGTAGTAATCATTTCTCCGACAAGCAAACAAGCAATTTTAGTAATCTACAATCTGGAAGTTACGAGTTGAGCATGGTTGATAGCCACGGCTGCTTCTCTAGCAAAGCAATTACCGTTGCTGAGCCTTCGAAGGTAACGCTAGCACTAAGCAAAACTGATGTAACCTGCTTTGGCAGCACAACGGGTAGCGCCATTGCCACCGTTAATGGTGGCGTTTCACCCTACGCCATCCACTGGAGCACAGGGGAGGATGTGCAAGCGGTTTCTGCCGATACCCTCACCCAGCTCGTGGGAGGAAGCTATGTTGCCACGGTTACCGATAGCAAGGGGTGCGGCGATAAGCTACAACCACTTCAGGCCTCAGTTACCATCTTGGCACCTACCGCTCCTCTTGCCTTTGGTGCGCAAGCTATCAGCAAGCCCAAGTGTGCCGATGAAAATACCGGTCAGGCGCTGCTTTCCGCACAGGGAGGCTGGGGCAGCTACACCTTTGCCCTAAATGGTCAATCGAGCAGTAATGGCCAGTTTTACTCGCTTGCCTCGGGTAGCTATTCCGCTATTCTGAGCGATGCCAACGGCTGCTCCATTGCCAAAACGGTGGTGGTGCCGCAAACGCTGCCGCTATCGCTAATGGCATCCACAGTAAATAACCTCACCTGCTACCAAAATGCCTCGGGGAGCATTTACGTAACTCCAGTAAATGGTGAAACACCTTTCCTGTACGGCCTCGACGGTGGCTCTCTGGGTTACTCCAACGGTTTTGGAAAGCTTGCAGCAGGAACGCACACCATCGTGGTTCAGGATAAGAACGGTTGCTCCAGTCAGCTAGATGTTTTACTTACCCAACCCGATTCGCTCAACCTTGACTTTATGGTTGTAAGCGACACCTGCGGAAGAGGAGTGGGACTGCTGGCTCCCATGGTCTACGGAGGAACGCAACCTTTTACCTACACGTACAACGACAAGGTGTTCGAAGAGGCTTTGAAGCATCTTTATAGCGGGAATTACAAGATTTCAGTAAAGGATCGCTATGGATGTAGGGACAGTTCCATTGCTACCGTGGGGGATGTATCTGGACCAAAAATTGCCAACGTTGCCGTATCACCAGTTTCCTGTGCCGAAAAGTCCGATGGTGCCGCAACCATTACTACCGTTGGCGGCAATGGTTCGATTTCCGTGGTGTGGCCCGGCACAAATCTGTCGGGTGCAACAGTTTCCGGTCTGCCCAAGGGCAACACCAAGGCCGTTGCCACCGACCAGCACCAGTGCAGCGATACGGTGACCGTTTCTATTCCGGGACCCGATCCACTTACCCTTGCTGCAGCAAATCTGGTAAACCCGCTGTGCTACGGATATACCAACGGCAGTGCAACGGTTAGCCCAATGGGTGGAACTGCGCCATACTCCATTTTGTGGAACAATGGCACGGCAGGTGCAACGCTGGACCAGCTGCCCTCGGGTAGCTACACTGCTCAGGTAACCGATGCGCATGAGTGCCAGAACAGCACCACCCTGTCGCTTACCGACCCCGACCCCATAAAGCCAACCGTTCCCACCTCAGCAGTGCTCTGCTCCAACCAGTCCGTTACGCTGGATGCAGGTTACTCCGGTTGCGACTACAGCTGGACCTCAACCAATGGCTTTACCAGCAACCTCCGCACGGTTACCATCTCCGATGAGGGAACTTACACCGTGTGGGTTACCGACATTAAGGGTTGCAAGGGCAACGCATCGGTTAACCTCACCAAGCTGGCTCAGGATATCGATGCCGACTTTGTGGTGGCTACCACCACCGCCGTGGGCGATACCATTGTGCTGGTTGAGTTTACCATGCCCATTCCCGACTCCATTGGCTGGGACTTCCCCGGCGACGCCTTTACGTTGATAAATAGGGGGGGCAACGAGCTCTACATCCGTGCCGAGAAGGAGGGAACCTTCCCAGTGGCTCTCACCACCCACATGGGCGAGTGTAGCGATCGTTTCGAGAAGACGGTGACCGTTGTTCCTGCACTGCCCAAGAGCCAGAACAGCGACTACTACCCCAATATTTTCAGCGAGGTGAAGCTATATCCCAATCCAAACGATGGGCTGTTTACGGTGGAGGTTACCCTTCACAACGAAGCAGCCTTGGAGGTTGGCCTATACAACAACAGCCAGCAGCAGCTATTCTACCAGAAGTTAAGTCCAGCCGGATTCTTCACCATATCGTCCGATAGGCTTAACCTGATGCCGGGATTCTACCTACTGAGCCTGAAGGCCAACGGGCAAACGAAAACGGTTAAGATAATAGTTCAGAAGTAGCAGCCCGGAAGGGAAAGTTTAAGCAGTAACAAAACACCATAGGTAATGGTAAAGCAGAGCATCAAATTCATCGTAGCAGGAATTCTAGCCTCTCTTTTTGTGTCAGTGGCTACCACCGGTCGTGCCCAGAACTTCCCCGTTCAGGCTTTTGCAACGCTCACCCCACCATACTCGCTAAAGCTGAGCGACTATGCTGCTCCGGAGGGGAACCGCATGCGCATTACCCTGCTGCTTAAAGATGCCCAGCAGCCCACCCTCGACGTAAGGCTAAGGCTTACCATTGAGGGCAACGGCGTGAAGCTTACCACCAACCCTTCGTTCTACCCAACACCCATTACGTTGATGAGTAGCACCCTCTACGAGGTGAGCTACGACGAGCTGAGCGACTATTTTCTTCCCCAAAACCTCATTGCCGAAGGTATAAGCATGAGCGCCCTTACCTCATCGGGAATGCTGCCCGAGGGGCTTTACCGCTTTAAGGTGGAGGCCGTGGAGGCCCACCGCAACGTTCCGGTTTCCAACACCGCCATGGCCATTGGCTGGCTGATGCTCAACGATCCGCCGCAGTGGATTTCGCCTCGACAGGGACAGAAGCTCACCGCTGGAGAGCCACAGGGAATACAGTTCTTGTGGACGCGCTGCGGTATGAGCTCGCCCAACGCGGCCCTCAGCACCCAGTACGAGGTTACCATGGTGGAGATGGTGCAGCAGGGCATGGACCCCAACGTGGCCATTGTTACCCTGCCCCCTGTGTACCAAGGTATATCGCCCATCGAAAATTTATTCTACGGACCCGATAAGCCCGAGCTCATTGCCGGCCATAGCTATGCCGTGCGCATACGTGCTTTCGACACAAGAGGCATCGATCTCTACCGCAATGGTGGCCTTTCGCCGGTAATCACCTTCCGCTACGGCGACCCGTGCATTGCACCGGTGTTTCTAAGCTCCGACAACATCTCGGAGCAAACGGCCGACCTCTCGTGGAACAGCACCGCGCTGGCAACCGGCTACCAGGTGCGATTCCGCGAAAACGGTACTGACCTCTCCGACTGGTACGAGGAGCCCGCCACCCAAACCACCTACACGGTTAAGAACCTTAAGCCCGACTGCACCTACGAGTACCAGGTGCAGAGCGAGTGTGGCTCGCTGCCATCCGACTACTCCGTTTCCGGCACCCTAAAAACAAAGAAGTTGGAAAACCAGAACCAGTCCTGTTCCGAGCAGCTCGATAACGCCAACATGCCCACCAACCGCGATCCGCTCTCTGCGCTCCATACCAACCAAACATTCCTTGCCGGCGTTATGCCCGTTAAGGTTACCAGCGTTCAGGGTAGCAACGGCATCTTTACCGGAATGGGTGAGGTATACCTACCCATTGCGGGTGTGGGGCTCAGCTGCACCTTCAACAAAGTTGGCATAAACACCACCTACCAGCTCATTAGCGGGGAGGTGATAACCACCAAGAGTAAGAATACAACCATATACGGTAGCGGGGGAGTAACGGTGCTCGATACCCTGCACCTCGATAACCCCATCGACACCATTATAGTAAACCCCAACGGCGATGTGGCCGTTGTGTCCGGAGGCGACACCACCTTTATCCCGCTGGCCAACCAGCCAGTGGTTATCTATCCCCCTACGGGAGGAGGAGCCGGGACTACCACCGGTGACAACACCGGGAATGGCGGAGGCGATGGAACTGGCGGGGGAGGCTCCACCGGCGGAGGCGGAAATACCAGCTATGGCGATGGACCGCTTATTGTGGAGAACGGCACCGTGAAGCCATACAACCCCGCGGGCGACCTGCCAACGGCCTTCTTCCATAAGGCCTCCATGTCTACCTACGGCTACGACTCGCTGGCCTACGAGGCGCTGCGCAGCTACTACCCCGTGGCTACCATTAACGGTAAGGAGGTGGGAATACCCTACAAGGCGCTACCGGTGAGTGGCAGCGACAACGTGGTGCTGGAGCTAAAGCCCGGCAGCAGCAAGCTTACCACCGACAGCCTCACCATTGACGTGCAGACCAACGCCAAGGTGGCTAAAAAGGAGGTGATGGGCAACAACCGGCTCATGGTTTCGCTGCAGGGGCTTTCCGAGGGCGAGGAGCCCATTATGGTGCGCTACACCAAGCACAATGCCGATGGCAAAACCGAGCAGGTGGACATTGGTGCCGCCAAGGCGGTGGTATACCAGCCGCAGCCCATGACGCTGGTGGTGGTTCCGCTGGCCGGAACAACCGCTCCTGACGCAAGTGCGCTACAAAGCCAGCTCACCGCCATTTACGGCCAGGCGGTAACCTCGTGGACGGTTACGGTGGCAGAACCGTTCGGCTACACCATACCCGGCGGCCAGCTGGAGTTTGGCTCCAGCGAAATGGCCAGCAGCTACACCGAGGGCATGAACACCCTTATTGATGCCTACAAGGTGGCCAACCCCTCGCTGGAGGATGACACCTACTACCTCTTTGTGGTTCCGCGCTTTAGCGATGCCACGCTGCAGGGCTACATGCCCCGTGCCCGTAGGTTTGGCTTTATTGCACAGAGCTCCACCGGTGCCCGCACGCTAGCCCACGAGCTGGGCCATGGTGCCTTTAACTTGGAGCACACCTTCCCTGTGCTGCCGCAGGGCACCACCGACAACCTGATGGACTACAACGGTGGCACCCGCCTTATTAAGCCCCAGTGGGACCTAATTCACAATCCGGAGCTAACAACAGGGTTGCTGGATGATGAGACGGATGCGGCGAGTATTAGTTGCAGTAGAACCTATTATCCAGCATTTGCTTTTGGTTATAAAACTTATGAAATTGATAATCCGGTTCAGGGAAAATATTATACATTTTTGTCTCCTGCTGGTATTCCAATTTCACTCCCCTACAATGTCACAAATTTGAAGTTTGGCGAGGATTTCTATTCAATGCCAATAAGTACTTCCGGTGGATGTTCTAGTGCCGGATTGTTTATCAAAAATCTCCCCAAAGCTGCACTTACAAGTTTTACCATTGGTAATGTTGATTTCAAAGGTGAAATACAGAGTGTTACCTTGTATGAAGGTGATAAACACCTTCCAAGAGCAGCATATGTATTTAATGGATATCTTGGAAGTGGAAGTTATTTCATCGATAAAAGTTCTTTTGGCAAGGATGAATTATATATAAATATTATCAATACAGAAGGAGTATTAGAGAATATTAATTGTTCTCTTGGCTCGAAAACCATTAAAGAAAATGAAAATATAGGGGCAGGAGAGTTAGACCTAGGATTGAACTTACCGTGTATCTTAGGGGCGACTACTCAGTCCACTAATGGCATTAATAGCGATGTTAACTTTTATGCAGAAAAATTAAAAGAGTTAATACTCTCTGGGAATAAGTTTTTATATACAGATGATTCAAGAATTGATGAAAAAACCATAAAAGATATTGATGATAGATTGTTTGTATATGCTGATGAATTAAGAAATGAGGGAAAAAAGATATATGTAGTAAATAGTAAGATATCATATTATTTGGATGACAAACAGAAAGCAGATTTTGCAAAAGCAGTCGTAGAGAAATGTGGTAACTTGTTTGATGCAAACAAAATGACATTTGTTTGTATACCTTACTTTTTATCGCCACTTGAACAAACTTCAGCAAAGGCGTACTACTTTACTTCTGCAGTTGGGTATTATTCAGAAAATTTGTCAAGTTCTGGACAAGGGAGTATTGAAATTGTAAAAGATCTTTATTCACAGATTCCTAAACCATATATTGAAATACCTTATTACTTAACATATAAAGGGGAACTGGTAGAAATTAAACCAATTAGAAAGGAGCAAGTTACTGGCAAAGAGCATATTTATGAGTTTAGATTTTTTGAAGACGGTCGCTGTGACCAATACATTGATTTATTGAATAAGGCCTTAGCTGAGGCATATATAATTAATAATACACCTGTTTTAGCCGATTATTCACGGTTTACAGAAATTAACGCTGAAATTGTAAATTTCAATGAGGAATTTCCACCTGTAACCCCCAATATTATTAACCATGAGATTTTTGAAAGTTGCTTAAAAGAAACAAATGTTGAGGGCTATTCTGTAAATGCACAGCTATTCGCCAAATGGTATAGATATAACAGATTTAGCAATGTAAATCAAGCACTGGATAAACTCAATATCAATATTGAAAATTCATCCGACCCCAGCGACAATTGTTATTTTGGCGGTTACAATGCAGTAGTATATGATGGCGTAGTTAACAAGTTAGATGCAATTGGTTTATTGCTATCACCTCTTCATCTTGACATTATTACAGATATTGCTGGTACGATTTATACTGGGTACTACAGCGATTGGGGTAAAACCGCTGGCTATGCAGCAGGTGCTGCAATACCAATGGTAGCTGTGGTAAAAAGCGGCAAAATGCTTGAGAATGTTAATGCTTTAATCAATGGAAGCAAAAAACTTATAAAGGAAGAGGAAACTTACAAAATTGTTGATAATATTGCAGATGCTGCTGTAGATTTAGCTACGGAGGGGGAAAAACTCTGGACAAAGATAGATGACTTTGATGGATTATTTAATGGAAAGTCAGCAACTTATTATGATGTAAGTGTAACTTATCAAGCTGCTCGTGAACGTGTTGGAGTTGCCTTTATTGAAAATGATATTTTAGAATTTCATTTAAACATTCCCGAAAAACTACAGAAGCAAGGAATTGGTTCAGAGGTTTTCAAAAAAGCAATCCAGGATTATGCCCCCTCTAAAGTAAAGGGATGGTGGAAAAAAGCTGATATATACACAGGAGGAGAATCTGTTAACTTAACCATATTTAAAGAAAAGATTGCTGGGGGTATGTCTCCTATTGACGCAGCATTTGAAACTCCAACTGGTAAAATTTTAAAAGCAAATGGATTTGACGGTGTTCCTGAGATAATCAAAAATACACCCGATGAAGTAATTATTCATTTTAATCCCTCTAATAAATGAAATTCGGATTTATTCTAAACCAGGATAAAAATCTAATTGAGGTTAGTCGAATACGACAACCTAGATTTGATTTATTACTAAAAATAACAGGTATAAATCCAAAGTACCTTATACCAATTGAGATGAATCTTACAAAGAGTCAAATCATTAACGAAATCGATTTGTTAATTGCTGAAAGAGAGACTAAACCTCTTGATATTCCTAATTACGATGGGCGTTTTATTGAAGATGAAGTGTTCGAATTTAAAAATTATAAAGGTAATACGTTAAAACTATGCAAAACAGGTTTTGATAATCTAATAATTTTCTTATTAAATATATTGGAAGCATTAGAAAAGGGAAACTCTAAACTATATTTCTTTTTTGCTAAGAATCATAAAGAGTTAAGAGAATTTATTGATAAAGGTATAATTTGAAACTTTTAATGAAATAAATCTTAAGTTTTATACTTATTTTATCACTACTGTCCGACTAAATTTAAAATATCAGGTTTTTGTCTCTGCACACCAATAAACAAAGGCATTATTCTTGCTACGCAAATGGCACCCCCTCAAAAAGCAAGTTTAATTTGAGCCTCTAAAGCTGGCGAACCCCGGTTATTTAAGTAGCTTCGCTTGGTGCTACGGAGCAGCTCAAAAATGTCTAGCATGCTAATCAGGTGTATCCTGACCAGCGTTGCCACCACCGAAAACGCTTTCTGGGTTTTTGCCATCTTCTGGATCACGGTCATGAGCAGCTGGGCGATCAGCGTGCACCAAACCTGCGTTCGGATAGCATTTTCATTCTCCCCATAAAAGTAGTGGAGTTGAAAGTTTTGCTTCATTTTTTTGAACAGCAGCTCAATGCCCCAGCGCTTCTTGTAAAGGAACGCCACCTCTTCGGCCATGCTGTCCATGCTGTTGGTGATAAATTCAAAATACCGGTCCTGGTCATCCTGGTAGCACACTTTTTTCAACCGGAGCGCTTGCTTGCCCTTCGCTTGCTTTTTGCCATTCTCATCCTCCGGACAGTACTCAACCTCGATGGCATCCTCCCGAAGCACCATCGCCTTGCCTTTCTCCTTTTTATGCTCCCGAAGGGTTTCTACCACGGTGTAAACCGCATTTTTCTTGATACGGGTAACAAAGTAAACCTCTTTTTTAGTCCACCGGGCGAACTGGTAGTAGTAGCTGTACGCTCGGTCGAAAACAACCATGCTGTGCGCGGTCAAGTCCAGCTCCTTCAGAAAGTTTTTGTCGTGCACCTTGGCCTCGGTAATTTTTATGAACCGGCCAACCGATTGAACCGCATCAATGAGCATGTGCACCTTTAGCCCGCCC
>DATKVT010000051.1 GCA_035529935.1 Williamwhitmania sp.
CTTCGCGCTGCTGTTGCGACTGCTCTAGCAGGTAAGTTGTGCGAAGGTTGATGCGAACGCTTGACAGCGTTGAGGCAATGCTTTCGCTTAGCTTCTCAACAAATTCTATTTCGTGTGGCTTAAAATCACTCAAGGAGGCAATTTCTAAAACTCCAAACACGCTATCTTCCAACTTAAGCGGAACTATGAGCAAATTGCTGGGCGTTGCTTCTCCAAGTCCTGAGGTAATGGTAATGTAACCTTCCGGTATTTCTTTAAGATGGATTGTTTTCTTTTCGATGGCACAGGTTCCAACGAGCCCTTCGCCAACCATGATTTTTTTTGTGAGATATTTTTTTCGGTTGTAGGCAAAGGAGGCAACTAGGTCAAGTGTTTGCTCTTCGCTACTGTCTTCGCTAAGTGCAAAAATGCCACCTTGGTTTGCATTTAGGTAGTTGACAAGATTCTGAATGACATTCTCGGAAAGCAAGGTGAGATCATTGTTGTTTTGCCGAAGTATCTCACCAAACATGGCTAGTCCAGTGGTTACCCAACGTTGCTTCTCCTCTTCGGCCTTCCTAATTTTCTCTTCCTTCTGTGCCTTTATTAAACTTTCTCTCATTTCGATAAGGGCAGTTCCTAGCACATCGTTTTCGCTTACGGGTGTGTATTCTGCATCCAAATTATTGTTGCCAATTTCCGAGGCAAATTGAGCAGTTTTAGTGATGTTCCCAATAAGTTTATTCATCGATCCAATAAGTTGACCGAGGTCGTCCTTTCTGTTAGTTTGGATTTCTGCTGGCAGCTCGCCTTTTGCAAACGTGGTGGTGGTGGAACTCAACTTAAAAATATCAATCGAAAGCGGTTTCAAGATAGCGCGTAGCCCAAAGAAGAAAATGATGACCGAGAGAATAACAATGAGCAACATCCAAATTTGATTGGAGGCAAGTTGCTCAAGCACCACATTTTTGTTTACCACAATACAGATGTAGCTGTTGTATGGTTGGTAGTACTTAAAATACATCAGCTTGGTGGTAGATACTCCTGCCTCCTCCTCATTGAATTTGAAATACCCCTCCTTGTTTTTGTTCGACTGTAATTGTTCAAAAATATCCTTCCTGATTTTTTGACCTTCACGAAAGATGTCGACGGTGATGTAGCCCTTGTCGTCGACCATAAAAGGGTAGGTGTTTTCGAAATATTGGGGTTGTTCAAACGCTTTCTTTATCGCTTGCTTTTGCTCAGTGTCCAATGTCGAACTTTTGCTAAGATCTGTTACTGTAGTTGTCAGCTGAGAGAGATCTGTTAAAACCTGACTCATCAGTTGGTTTGTCTGGACAAGTGCTCGAGAGACGGTAAAGGCAACAAGAAATATTCCCGAGGTGGTGTAGATGGCCACCAGCAGGGCAAATGCTGTGAGCTGAATTTTTTTGTGTATGTCTAAAGTCTGAAAAAGCTTCATGGCAAAAAGGTATTGCGTTGTTGCTTAAAGGCTATTTTTTTACATAAAACTGACCAAGCTTTTCAAACTTGGTGGCATGCGGCCCTAGAATGGTTTCGTGCATTCCAAGCACCAAAACACTTTTGGGATATAGATTACTGTGAAATAGTTCAAACACCTTATTCTGTAAAGTATAGTTGAAATAGATAATAACATTTCGGCAAAGAATAAGGTCGAACTTGGCAAAAAATAGATTTCCGTCTCTAACTAAGTCGTGCTTTCTGAAAATAGGCTTCTCTGTAAGAAATTTTTTCATGGTTAAGGTATCTCGCGACTTGTCGATGTCAAAATATTTTTCGTAGGGAACCTCATTGAATTCCTCATAGTTGAATGGATTCTGTTTGATAACCTTATCGAAATTGTCGAGATAAGATATGTTGAACCGGTATTTGTATACCCCCTTTTTCGCTTGATCAAGTACGTCAGTATTGATGTCGGACGCAAAAATCTTAGCCTTTTCGTAAAGCCCCATTTCGTTCAGGAGAATTAGCATAGAGTATACCTCCTGACCTGTAGAGCAGCCTGCATGCCAGATGTTTATGGTTTTATTGTTCTTAAAACGTGGAAGGATTCTGAACTTTAGCGTTTGCCAAGTTTGTGGATCACGGAAAAGTTCGGTGGTGTTGACGGTGATCTCCTTAACAACTCCTTCTGAAAATTCTTTGTTCGTTTTAATTGTTCCAACTAGGGTGTTTAGGTCCATGTTTTTGTCGACGAGTATTTTTTGCAGTCGTCGTTTCAGGGACTTATCAGAATACTCCGTTAAATCGTAGTTGGAGGAGTTTTTCAGTGCCAATACAAAAAACTGGAGGTCCTGGTCGGTTATGTTCATATTGCCCTAATGGTTAAAATGCCTAATGCCAGCCATAGTGTTGAAACCTGTAACCGGCATGCCTTTTAGAAATTGCTGTATTGAGAAGTGCTAAAAGACCACTTCGCTAAATTAAAAAAAAATAGGCAATCCGGTTTGGCATTGCCCATTTTGCCTATTTTTTTTGATTTAACCCTAATTTCGATGGTTAAAGAATCTATATTCGAGGATAAAGATGTTTTTATTTCTGGTTGCTGGCAACCAGAAATTTCATAATCACCGGATTGTGGTCAGAGTGTGCAAATCCGAGGTCTATCCGATCTATTGACAGCGCTTTAACATTTGGCGAAACCAGAAAGAAATCTAAGATAGTGGTGAGGGTTTTTCCGGCTCGGTATGGCTCGTAGTTATATCGATTGGTTGGTTTATTCACAAATACCCAATGCCAATCGGAGGGCATCTGTTTTTTTGAAATTTCTATGGGATTAAAATATTCTGTGTGAGGTGTAGTTACCGTTGGCGGGTTCTGGTTCCAGTCGCCACCAACAATTACAGCGTTTCCTTTAGCATACTCCCGAAGTGCCAGAGCACGAATGGTATCCATTTCCACTTTTCGAAGGTTCCCAGTATCGAAAGCTTCACAGTGTGTGTTGAAAATTACTAAAGTTTTGCCGTTTGGAAGCGCATATCTGGTTGCCAGCATTGCTCGTGTGGGCATAAATAGTCTCTTGGGCCAGGAATATTGACCACCCAGCGAAACCCTTGATGCCCTATATGGATTTTTTTTTGAGAAAGTCATTATTCCTGACATTACTCTGCCGTAGGGATTGGAGAATGGAACCGGGACAAACTGCGATTTATAGTTGTAGCAGAATAAGGAGTGCCATTGTGCCAACCCTTTAGAAAGGGAGTCGACCTCATTTATACCGTACGTCCGTTTGGAGTCAACATCCACCTCCTGAAGAAGTATAAAGTTACCCTTGAATAGCTGGAGGAAACTCTTAATTGCATTGAGGTTGTTGAGGGTAGTATCCTTGCTACAGCGTACTCTTTTACCTCCATCGAAAAAGAAGTCCATTTCGGCGTTGAGCCCGGCGTAGCCAACATTCCACGTCAGCATGGATAGCGTATCGGTAGAAATCGTATCGATCTTATTGGATACGGGAATGTTTTCAATTGGAGCTGGACGGTATTCGGTCAGAATAAAAAAACTCAGAACGCCCACTACGGTTATGGCTAAAGCAATTAGCAGTGTTTTGAAAAACTTTTTCATGCCTCTATTTTTTACCAGCGTGCAAGTTAGGCAAATTGTATTAAGCGAGAGTTAAGTGGCTGTTATAAAACGTTTCAACCCAAAAATATTTGAAAACATTTTTTTCGGTAATGTGCGTTATCCGGTCTGGTCGAATCTATTACTTTGGTGGTAACACTCCTGTGTGTAATTTTAGTTTATTTTTGTGATATTCGTTCCACCAATCCATATTCAATGAAGGTCGGAGTTATCCTTTTTCCAGATTCAGAAAGCCATCGTGATGTGATTGCTGCCTTTAAGGAGGCAACCAAATGGGATGTAGTTGAAATTTGGCATAAGGACGATAGCCTTAAGGGTGCCGATATTGTTACCCTCACCGGCGGGTACCTCAATGGGGCGTGCTTTAACTTTCAGGATACTCCATCTCCCATTCTCCAAAAAGTGGTGGAGTTTGCCAACCAAGGCGGTTACGTTTGGGGTATTGGCGATGGCTTTAGAGCACTCTGCAAGTTGGGATTGTTACCCGGCAGCCTGCTTCCCAACGTTGGCGGTAGGTTTGTTTCGAAGAATATTCACCTGATGCCCGACTCCCGTCAGGCAGCCATTACATGGCATCTCGACAGTTCCATGGTTTTTAAGGTGCCAATTGCCCATAGCGTTGGCCGCTATGTTGCCGATGCAATTGAACTTTCCGAGATGCGACAAAATGGGCAGATTTTATTCCGCTACTGCGACCGATTTGGTAACCTCTCCGTCGATTATAATCCCGATGGCTCCATCGAAAATATTGCTGGTATTAGCAACGAGGGAAAGAATGTTTTTGGAATGATGGCTCATCCCGAACGGGCCGTGCTAAAATCGTCGGGCAACCGAGGTGGTGTGCCCATATTTGAATCGTTCCAGCGGTTTTTTAGAAACAGGAAGTAACGAGACTGAAAGGTGATCCCCTACAATATTTTTTTAATCAGCTACAAATTTCTCACATCCTGAATTACCTCGTGAAATCGATTGGGTGTGGCGGCAATTTTTAGCAGCTGTACAGCAACGCTTTCGGGCGATGCGAGGTTGCCACTCTCCTTGAGCGATATAAATCTTTCAATTTGGCTGAACGACTCCTTGGGCTTGGTTCTTATCTCCGCCTGCATTTGGGTGTCGACTATGCCGGGTGCCACCGAGAATATGCTAACCTTGCTTCCTGCTTCATTCTGTTCCATTTGAGCAGTTTGCGAGAGCATGTCGAGCGCGGCCTTTGAGGCGCAGTAGGTCGACCATGAAGCAATAGCATGCCGTCCAGCCCCTGAGCTAACATTGATAATTACCTTTTCGACCTCGATCTCGGCATATCGGCTCAGAAATTTATTCATCAGGAGGGCAGGGGCAACGGCGTTAACGGCAAATACATCCACAATGGTTTTGCTGTTTAACTTCCCCAAATGGTTTACCTCGCCCAGCATACCAGCATTGTTCACCAAAACAATTTTGGAGAAAGGTGTGCCATCGGGAAGCGATAAATTTTGAAGGTTATTGGTTGAGACGAAATCGACCGGAATAAAATGAAATCGTGGATGTGAATTGGTGTTGGTTCTTGAAAGGCCATATACCTCTACATCATCGCGGTCAAGGATTTTCTCAACTAAGGCTTTGCCTATGCCACGGCTACTGCCGGAAATAATGAACAGTTCCATATGTTAAAGTTTTGCTTTGCCAAATTTTCGTTTTATCCATCGGGGAAATACAAACACCCCAATGAAGAGGTAGGGGTAGTAGGAGAATAGCCGCCAAATAAAGGAAAGAGCAACCACAGTGCTATGCTTAACATCGGGATTCACTGGAATAAACTCTCCGAGTAGCACTGTAAAAATGTACTCTGCAAATCCACTTCCACCGGGAGTTGGGCTCACCAGCATCATTATCCACATTACGAGCTGTCGAGCAAAAATTAGCAGGTGATCATGAACAACAAAAAAGGCCAATAGCAACGCATTCACCACCCAGTATCTTGCAGTCCACGAAACGAAGGTGGCCAAGCCAGCCTTTAGCCAGTATATGATATGCTTTTTACGTAATTCGCGCGAACTTTTTATAATATCGGTTCCGGCTTGGTTCGCACCATGTTTCCATCGGCGTAAAAATGGAAGTTTGAACACTTTCATTAAAAGCCATTTTAACCCGCGGGGATTGACGAACATGCCATAGCTGAGCAACACGAGGTAAGCCAATTTAACACCATAGCCTGTCCATGCCACTGCAAGCAAATCATTTGCCATATGAGCATTTGCTCCCGGAATGTCAAACAAGTCGGCACTACCAACCAAGATGAGGAGTATGGGGAACATTACAATGAAGTAGAGCTCGTCGAGGAGAGAGGTGGCCATTACAACGGCCGAACTTTGGCCGATGGTAAGCCCTTCCTTGTGCACGTAGAGTATGGCAATACTAGTTCCTCCTATGGCAGAAGGCGTTATGGCAGACGTAAATTCCCACAGGATTACCACGCGGAGAGCATGCAAAAAGGAGAGACGGTTGTCGGAAAGGATTCTTAATCTTATAATGTAGCCGAGGTCTCTGGTCACCATGAATAAGGCTGCCAATCCGAGAAATGCCCCTGCTTCCCAACCAAGTTTAATCTGCCGGAAGGCGTTGGGGTTAAACTCATCCCAAAGCATATAGCCCACCACTGCCAACCCAATAATAATGGGATAGATAATGCGGCTTGCCTTGATTTTTGAGAGTGGGTTTACCTTTGCCGTAGCTTCCATTTAATACTCTTTGCATGATGACCCCTCTTTGGAAGTAAGGGACAGTTAACTTTTTTCGTGAAAGTTGGGAAGTTAAAATAACAAAACAAACTTACCAAATAGATGTTAATGGAATCGTGTTGTTTCCGTTAAGCTTTGTTTGAAATTGCAACTCTAAACCCACATTAACCCGGTTTCCCCAATGAGCGACAGAGCAAAGGCGCACCTTGCCATAATTGTGGCCAACATTCTTTTTGGTATCAACTATTCTGCTGCAAAGCACGTAATGCCGGGCTACATTTTACCCGAGGGTTTTACCTTGCTCCGCATTGTATCGGCGGCAGCACTGCTTTGGCTTACCTCAATTTTTTTTAAGCGAGAAAAGGTTTTACGGAGCGACTACTGGCGGCTTTTTCTTGCCTCGGTTTTTGGGGTAGTTCTAAACCAGTTCATGTTTCTGAAAGGGCTCAACTATACCACCCCCATCGACTCGTCCATTATAATGACGGTGA
Source organism: Williamwhitmania sp. (assembly GCA_035529935.1). Lineage (NCBI taxonomy): Bacteria > Pseudomonadati > Bacteroidota > Bacteroidia > Bacteroidales > Williamwhitmaniaceae > Williamwhitmania > Williamwhitmania sp. Next base: position 6,794 of record DATKVT010000051.1, read on the forward strand.
ATCCGGTTCTTGTGTTATTGATTTCCGCGTTGGTACTTCGTGATGCCATAACCCTTACCAAGGTGCTGGGTATTGCTGTAGGAGCATCGGGAGCCCTACTGCTCATTGTGCAGAGCGGCAATGTCTCCTTTGCGGGCGAGCATTTTACCGGTAATGTGCTCACCTTCTTAAATGCTTTGTCCTATGCCTTCTACCTTGTGCTCATTAAGCCACTCATGATGCGCTACTCCCCGGTAACTGTAATGAAGTGGGTTTTCACCGTTGGTTTGATAATGATGGCTCCACTTGGTTATACCTCTCTCTCGGAAGTGCAGTGGAGTGTAATGCCTGGGGTGGCTTGGGGTGCAATTATATTTGTAATGGTGGGTCCAACTTACCTTGCATACTTGCTCAACAGCAAGGGCCTTCAGTCCTTGAAGCCAGCCACGGTGAGTATCTACATCTACTTCCAACCCATTATTGCATCGCTGGTGTCGGTGTGGCTGGGACAGGATAGGATTACAATGGTTAAGGTAATCTCTACCCTGTTGGTATTCATAGGTGTTTACCTTGTTTCCGGTTCGGGCGATGTAGTGAGACGGTTACTGGTGCCGCAGCTGCGTAAAAGCCAGTAGCGCTATTTATACTTGCCGAAAAGTAAAAATTGCAATAACCCCAGCATTGTTCAAATCCCTGACGGGGTTGGGGCAAGTTGGTCTGTCAATAAATAATAAGGACTACACCAATGGTGGCGTAGTCCTTATTCAATCTTCTTTATATTCCTTTATTACCCTCTAACAAACAGCGCCTTCATAATGTGGCTAGCCATTTTGGGGTTTTCTTTTAAGCGGCGGGTAGAATAGCCAAACCATTGCTTGCCAAAAGGTACGTATACTCGCATGGTGTGGCCATTGGCAACAATGGAGCTGCGTAGCTCGGGTGTAACACCGTAGAGCATCTGGAACTCATACTTGTTCTTGGGAACGTTATACTTCTCGATGAGCTTATAGGCGCCCTCAATTAGCGGCTTGTCGTGCGTGGCAATGCCGGGGTAAACGCCATTCTTCAGCATGAACTCCAAGTCTTCGAGGTAGTGTGCATTAATCTCCTCATACTTCTTGTAAGCAATGGCGGCAGGCTCCACGTAAATTCCTTTGCAAAGGCGGTAGTTGAGTGGGGTTTCGATGGTTTGGATGTCCATCAGGTTTGTTACATCCTGCAGCGTACGCTTCATGTATGCCTGAACCACCAATCCAACATTCTTAGGGAACTCAGCCTTAAGTTTCCGGTAGAGCTCAATCTCCATATCAGTGCAGGGTGAATCTTCCATGTCAACCCTGATGAAGTTGTTGTAGGACGCAGCCTTGGCCACAATTTCGCGGATGTGCTTGTAGCAAACTTCTTTGTCGATGAGTAGGCCAAACATGGTGGGTTTTACCGAGTAGTTTCCGTCGATATTCTCCTTCTGAATTCTGTCGATAAGTTCGAGGTACTCAACCTTATTCTTTTCGGCCTCGTCAAGGTTCTTGATGAACTCACCAAGAATGTCTAGGGTTACCTTTATTCCTTTGGCGTTCAGTTCCTTCGATGCCCGAATGGCATCCTCAATAGTTTCACCGGCAATGTAGCGTTTCGAAAATATCCAAATGATCTTTTTAGGGAAGTAGGGCAGCATTGCTGCAATCATCTTATTAAACATGGGTGTGGATTTAAAGTAATTTTATTGCCTTAAAGGGCATTGTTGGATTAGCTTCTTGTTACAGAATTTCGGGCTGCAATTTAGTGGAAAATTGTCATTAGGAAACTTACTGTTTAAGTTTTTCGGACATTGTATTTCCCTAACCAGTCAATTCCCTTGGTCTGTACCCAAAAATCTTAAACTCTTTCGCGTGGAATAAAGTTGGCCGACTCATCTGTGGCCGATTCAAGCTTGGTTAACCGCAGTACTACCATCTTAACGAGAAAATCTTCGGCTTCGCTGTTGGAGATGAAGGCGGCCTTGGCAAAATCTTTCACCGAAACGCTACCATTATTGCGCAGCATATCCATCAGCAGCTGCTCTTTGCCAGTGAGGGATAGGGTAATAGCTTCGCGCTTCTTTTCGGCTTGCCAAATTTTATACTGAATGGGGCTCGCTACAAAGTTTTCATCGGCAATGCGAACAAAGGCCCGGTAGAATCCGTTTTTGTCCGGCGCTAGATGCGGCTTATGTGGGCTGGCGGTAACAGTTACTTCAAGGACTGTTTTACCAAAAACGGTCCATCTCTTTACCTCAAAGGGCACTTCTGGCTTACAGTAGAGCTGTGCTGCTCCTTCCACCATATAGTACTCCTCATCGGAGTTTACCCCTGCAATTACTCCGTTATCCTTAACGCCAATAAGGAGTGTTCCACCAATAGTGTTGGCAAAGGCGGAAATGGAGCGGGCTATTTTCTTTGAGTCGCTTATGGAGTGCTTAAAGTCAAGTGTTATGCCCTCGCCCTGCTCTATAAGTTGCTCTAGGTATGTCTTTTTGTTCGGCTTAAGCATTGGGGGTTTCAATTCGACCCATGAAAAGAATAATGTTGTGCTTCTTGTCCCAAATAAAGAAAATGAATGGACGATTGGCCCAGAACCGAATCTCTTTGGATGGGTTTACGGCCGTGCGAACCATCACCACAGCGGTGGCTGCTGCTGCCTCAGCTCCCTTTTCCGAAAATTCGAGAAATGCCTTGTGAAACACCTTGTCAATTTTCAAGTCGTTATTTTTCGAGATACCGCTAAAGTCGGCTTGGCTAGAGAAGGCTAGGGGCATTCCCATGTCAGCCAGCTGCTGGTCGATTCTTACGCTTTCCGTTTCCAATTTTATTTTGGGTAGTTTGAGGTCCACCTTCGTGCTATGCAATCTTGCTGTGGCTTGTTGCAAAAATTCTGGAGATAGCTTGGCTTCAAGCCCAACTATTCCTTCTGTCTCGTTAGGGAGCAGTGCCAGCAGCACTACGTTGTTGCCCTTAAATGGCAGTTCCACCATGCTGTAGTCATCCGTTTTGCTGTATAGATAATCTTCTTTAGCGTGTAGAAATTTGGTGGTGATATCCTTATTGGGAGAATTAAATGGTTCGCTAACAGTCATCTTGGGGTCGAAAGATTTTTCCCATTCGCCGTAGAAGTAAATGGAGTTGACCAACACCATGCGGGTGGAGCCATCGATGCTACCATCGGGGAGCAGATCTTTAATACGGTTTTTTGTCTTGTCCTCTACCCACCTGTTTATCTCCAGCCTTGATTGGTTGGCGCTATTCATGAAGTCGGTTTTGTAAACCGATGCCCCAAATGTTTTCTGATCGTTTTTTAGAAAGCACTTTTTGGGGCTATATGTATTCTCTACCCAAATACTATTGGCTCTGTATAGTTCAATGCTACTAAGATCTGCTAATTCCTTATTGAGATTTTTAAAGTTTTTAAGATGAGTTTTAAGATTGCCATCAAAGCCCATGGTTGTTGCAATTTGATCCTTGGTTGTACCGCTAGCTCCAGGGTAAACCATGGCCATTGCCTCCGAAATACTGTTGGGACTTATGATAATGTTACCCGGCATGCTCTTCATGTGATTGTATAGCCTAAATGCAAAATCGGTATTCTTTTCGGCTTGCTGACCGTAGGTGGACGTTCCGGCGAGTAGTGCAGCAAGAATCATAGCAAAATATTTCATGATAGCAGATGTTTAGTTGTTAAGTATTTGGACAATCAAATATAGCGATTTTATATGGCTATAGCCTATATCCACTCTAGACCTCTTCCTCTTTTCCCTTCACCGCTGCCTTGGTAGAGAGTAGACCGCAGGCGGCGTAAATGTCTTGCCCGCGCGAAGCTCGGATGGTGGTGGTTATGTCCTTTTTGTTTAGCTGTTCCTGAAACCACATAAGCGTTGTGTCCGAAGAACCTTCGAGCGGTGTGTTGGGAATTGGATGAAAGCGAATAAGGTTGATGCGGCAGCGGATACCGTTGAGCAGTCGCGCGAGCTCCTTAACGTGAGCAGCCGTGTCGTTTAGGCCTTTAAACATGATGTATTCGAAGGAAATTCGTCGTTGTTTTCCCATGTTGAACTTTTTCAGCTGGGCAATCACCTCCTGGATGGGGTAAACGTTTTGAATGGGCATTAGCTTACGACGCTCCTCGTCGAATGGGGTGTGCAGGCTAATGGCCAAATGAGCGTTGCTTTTTTCCAAAAATTCAACCATTGCAGGGATAATTCCAATGGTGGAAACAGTTATTCTTTTTGGACTCCAGCCGTATCCCCAGTCGGAAGTTAGAATCTCGAGCGACGGCAATACTGCCTGCAGGTTATCGAGTGGTTCACCCATACCCATGTAAACCACGTTGGTAAGCGATTGCCTTTCAGGAAGGCTTTTTATCTGGTTGAGTATCTCCCCTGCGGTAAGCTGTGACTGAAATCCCTGCTTGCCCGTCATGCAGAATAGGCAACCCATTTTGCAGCCGGCTTGCGACGATACGCAGAGGGTGGCTCTTTCCCTGTCGGGGATGTAGGCAGCCTCAATAAATTTTCCGGTGAGGGTAGGAAAGAGATATTTTTTTGTTCCATCAATGGAGGCCTGAACATTCGTGTTATCAATGGCTCCAACCTGAAAATGCTCGGCCAACTTCTCCCGAATTTTTAACGAAAGGTTGGTCATTTGATCCAGCGATGAAACCTCTTTTTGGTATAGCCATTGTGTGATCTGCTTAGCCGTAAACTTAGGCAGCTCCATCTCCTTCACAATTTGTTCTATCTCTCCCAGCGTTTTTCCGTAGAGCCACTCCTTTTGTTTCACTTTACCTTCCATCAAATTTTCTTTTCAATACTATTAAGCCGAAGCCGATTAAAAGTATATTTCGGCGTGAATATTGTCGTAGATAACCCCGCGTGCCAGCAATATGTCTCGGGCATCTACCACCATTTCTGGGTTGCCACAAAGGTAATACTTTATGTTAAGGCTAAGGGCTTCATCCTGTTTCAGAAAATCGGTTACCCTTCCATGGAATGTGCCATTCCGAGCTTCGCCAGAGAGACACTGGATGTAGTCGTCGTGCAGCAGCTCTCTCATCTCTTCGTGAAAGAAAAAGTTTTCGGCATAGCGAACGCCATGTATCAGCTTTTTATTGTGAATATTTCCCGACAATGCCATGGAAAGAAACGGTGCTATTCCGGTACCAGAGGCAACCCAAACGGCTGGATTCTCATCGCAAACAAATTCACCAAATGGTTCACTCATCCAAACCGTGTCACCGGGCTGAAGCAATAGTAACTTAGGAGTCAACTCACCCTCGCTTTTTAGATCGAAAAGGAACTTTAGTGTTGCCTCACTACTCCCTGAGGCAATGCTGTAGAGCCTTGGTGCAATGGTTTTATCGGTTGTGAGCTTAACAACCTGACCTGGTGTAAATTCAAATGGACGAATGGTGGTGAGCAGGTATCCGTTAGGGCCTATTCGGTCCAGCTTGACAACCTTTACCTGCTGCAGCGATTCCTGCTTTGGCATGAAAATATTTATGAGTTTCTATAGGGTTCTCTTGGTGAGAAATCTAGCTAATCGCATTTGGTTTGTTATGCTTGTAGGCTGATTTTTCACTTAGGAATTCGCTAAGTGAAAACGTTCGATCCACCCTTATTCCTTTGGGCGTTTGCTTTAGGCTACAGCATTCGTTTTGGTAGTCGTGTTGGAAAAAGAGGACATAGCCATTTTCGTATGCCTCCTTTAAGAAGGTCTCCTTTTCCTTAAGCGTTTTCATTGGTTCCACGTCGTAGCTCATATTCCAAGCCAGCGGAATGTGTGCGGTGGAAGGGAAGAGGTCCGCGGCAAAAATTATCTTGGTGCCCTGGAACGTAACGATGGGAATCATTTGACCTCTGGTGTGCCCGTCCACAATGCGCAGATCAAATCCTGGGAACAGCTCACCTTCCGACTCCACCAGGTGAAGTTTTCCTCTTTCCATCATGGGTAGAATATTCTCTGGCAGGAAGGAGTCAGCCTCGCGAAAATTTGGATTGATGGCCCATTCCCACTGGGAACGGCTGATGTGGTAGGTTGCATTGGGAAATGTAAGTGCGCTTGTTCCATCCGATTTTCGATAAACCCCGCCACCGCAATGGTCGTAGTGAAGGTGGGTGAGCACCATATCGGTAACCTCTTCGGGCTGAATACCGATTTTAGCCAGCCCTTCTATCAAACCATCGCCTCCAAAGAGGTGGAAGTGACTCATGAATTTCTCATCCTGCTTGTCGCCAAAGCCATTGTCGATGAGCACAACTCGATTGCCGCTCTTCACCACTAGCGAGCGAAGTGCCCAAGAACATAGGTTGTTGTCATTGGCGGGGTAAACTCGTTGCCAAAGCACTTTAGGCACAACGCCAAACATGGATCCACCGTCGATTTTAAAGTTGGTTATATTGAGTGAATAGAGTTCCATTTCCTATTTTTTTTGATTTACAGTGGAACAAATATAACTCGGAATTGTTGGACTTCCTTGCTATTAACAGAGTAAGTCTAGAAAAAAAGTCCAAAATATGGGTTTGATAATTTTCAATGATGGCAACCTTTTGAACATGATTTGTTAGAAAGAGGATTACTGCGATGTTGCTTCTTTTGCACTGCCAAACCAAATGCTTAACTTGCAGTCAAATTCGTGTTAGATAAAACCTGAAACTGAACTTTATGAAATTGAAATTAATCATTAGCCTTGGGCTCATTTTCATGGGCAAAGGCTTGTTCGCACAGCTTACTACATTTGAGGATAGCGTTGCTTATTCCTACGGCAGCATGATTGGCTCTGACCTAAAAAATAAGGGGGTAGAGTTAAACCCAGACATGATTGCAAAGGGTATAAAGGAGAGCACTCAAGGAACTCAGCTTCTTAACGAGCAGGAAATGAATGCTGTGCTTGGTCGCTATCAGCAGGAGATGATGGCTAAGATGCAGGCAAAGCAAGATTCTGATTCGAAGAAAAACCTTGCTGCCGCAGCACAGTTTTTAGCTGAGAATTCCAAAAAGCCCAACGTGGTTACTTTGCCCAGCGGACTTCAGTATGAAGTGGTAAAAAGTGGCGACCCCAAGGGCGTTCACCCAACAGCCGACGACGAGGTAAGTGTAAACTATGAGGGTTCGCTCGTAGACGGTAAGGTGTTCGATTCCTCCTTCGAGCGTGGTGAGCCAATCTCAATAAAGGTAGGTAAAGTAATACCGGGTTGGCAAGAGGCACTTCAATTGATGAAGCCTGGAGATACCTATATGTTGTATATTCCACCTCAGTTAGCCTATGGCGAAAAAGGTGCTGGCGGAGTAATAGGCCCCAACGAGATGCTGATCTTTAAGATAGAGCTCTTGAGCATTACACCAAAGATTCAAATGGCTCCCAATGCTCCCGCTGATATTTCTGCCCCTGCAACCCCAGCAAAGCCGGAAACCACTACTAAGCCAACAAAAAAGAAATAAATTGTAGAATTCTACAATTAAATAGTGAGGGTGCAGCACGTTAGTACTGCACCCTCTTTGTGTTTTTTCTGTTGATAATTTGAAATTTGAACCTGTTTTAAGCAAAAGCTTATCTTTGATCTGGGTTTTGATTGCCAGCATCGTTGGTGATTACATTGTCTAAAGCCGAAAATTGTTTATAAACCGAGCTCTTTTGCTCAAATTAATATTGCCGTGAAAGTTCATTTTATAGCCATAGGTGGAAGCGCCATGCACAACTTAGCACTTGCGCTCAGAGCAAAAGGGTTCGAAGTTAGTGGCTCCGACGACGAGATTTTCGAGCCATCTAAAACGAGGTTGGCCAATGCCGGAATTTTGCCTCCTGCGGTTGGTTGGTTTCCAGAAAAAATTAGCAGCAATCTTGATGCTGTTATTCTAGGAATGCATGCGCGGAACGATAATCCCGAACTTGTAAAAGCCCGCGAGTTGGGTTTGAAAATATTCTCCTACCCTGAGTATTTGTATGAGCAAACTCGCGATAAAGTTAGAGCGGTGGTGGGTGGTAGCCATGGAAAAACCACAATCACCTCCATGGTGATGCATGTACTTAAAGCAAACGGGAAAAAGTTCGACTACATGGTTGGCTCCCAAGTTGAGGGTTTCGATACCATGGTTGGCTTGAGCAATGAGGCACCGGTGGCCGTATTTGAGGGCGATGAATACCTTACCTCGCCAATTGACCTTCGGCCAAAATTCCACCTTTACAATGCAAGCATTGGGCTTATCTCCGGAATTGCATGGGATCATGTAAATGTATTTCCCACTTTTGATGGCTACGTTGAGCAGTTTCGAATTTTTGCAGAAAATATAGAACCGAGTGGTACCCTTATTTATTGTGAAGATGACAAAGTGGTGTGTGAAATGGTTGAGAGTTCTAACATTCGCGCAAAAAAGGTTGGGTATAAATCTCATCCTCACCATAAGCAGGGTGAGGAATGGGTTTTGGAGACGTCCTACGGAGCGGTTGTCGTTAAGGTCTTTGGCAACCACAATATGCAAAACATTTCTGGGGCCAAGGAAATTTGTATTCGGCTTGGAGTTTCCGAGATGGAGTTTTACGATGCCATTTTATCGTTTGGTGGGGCCGCAAAGAGACTTCAGCTGCTTGGGGCTGATAAGGTGGTTACCTACTATCTCGACTTTGCCCATTCACCATCGAAGGTTCAGGCTACCGTTGAGGCAGTACGGGAGCAATTTCCCCACCACAACTTGGTGGCTGCTTTGGAGCTCCATACCTTTTCGAGCTTAAGTGCAAGCTTTCTCAGCCATTATAAAGGAACAATGGAGGAGGCCGACAACGCAGTTGTTTTTTTTAATCCAGAGGCTATTCTTCACAAGAATCTCCCAACACTAACTGCAGAGGATGTTAAAAATAGCTTTGGACGAGACGATTTAACCGTTTTTTCGGATTCACAGAAGTTGAAAGCGGCAATTTTCAGGCAATACTCTTCCAAGACCGTTGTACTGCTAATGTCCTCTGGGAATTTTGGTGGGTTAAATCTGCCTGCCCTTGTCTCTGAAGCATTGGAGAAATAACTTGTTGTTAGGGATGTCAACTTCACGCTTTGCTTAAAATATTGACGGTGCGATTTCGTTACTAATCAGAATGTGGTTTTAATTTTGTGATGGTCAACGAACCATTAGAATTATTAATTTCGTGGCTTCAAATTAATTTTTTTCAATGATGAAAAGACTTGTTTTTAGTGTAATGGTGTTGGCATTCCTCTTGGGAAGTAGCACTGTTTCTTTTTCTCAGCCATACTCCACAGGTGTTGGCCTTCGGTTGGGTTCTCCATCAGGAATAACCGTTAAGCATTTTTTTGCGTCCAAAACTGCGCTGGAGGGAATGTTATCCTTTGGCTGGGGTGGGCTTGGAATAACTGGTTTATACGAAATTAATAATGAAATTAGAGATACACCTGGGCTTGATTGGTATTATGGCTTTGGAGCCCACATTGCATCGGCCACCTCAAACCCTAGTCCTTGGGGGAACGACCATAACAATTTTTACCTTGGTGGCGATGGAATAATTGGACTTGAATATACCTTTAGTGAAGCCCCCATCAGCATTGCTGTTGATGCTATGCCTGTAATCAACTTGGTGGAGTCACCTAGTGTTTGGCTTCAGGGCGGTATTTCATTCCGGTATAATTTCCAATAGCCTTTTCTTTAATCACCCTTTTAAGGAAATTGGATTAGTAGATATAGGCCATCTTTTTTCATTTTTTTTTGTGATGAAAATTTGGAGGGAATAAAATTTCAACTACTTTTGCACCCGCATTCCACCCCAACGGGGGCGAATCAAGAAAAAAATGAAATTTTGGCCCGTTCGTCTAACGGTTAGGACGCCAGGTTTTCATCCTGGTAATAGGAGTTCGATTCTCCTACGGGCTACCAACGAATAATACGAGATTAGCTATGGCAAACCATAAATCTTCGGAAAAAAGAAATCGTCAAACTATTGCAAAGAGGGTTCATAATCGCTACTATGCAAGAACTTGTCGTAACGCAATTAAGGTTTTAAGAAACACCACCGATAAGGCTGCTGCTGAGCAGTTACTGCCTAAGGTGACCGCCATGCTTGATAAGTTGGCCAAGAAGAACGTGATTCATGACAATAAAGCTGCAAATCTTAAGAGCAGCCTTACAGTTCATGTAAACAAGCTCTAGAAAAACAACCTTATAATATATTGTAAGGCCTTCCAACCCGGAAGGCCTTTTTTGATTTGGATTTAAGGCAAGGTTATCGTAACTTGACTCAAATCCAATATCATGGAACAGTCTGACTACCGTCCCCTTACCATTAAGGAGTGGGCCGTTGAGGATCGCCCACGAGAGAAGTTGCTTACAAAGGGCACTGCTGCCCTGAGCGACGCTGAACATCTTGCCATTCTCATTGGCTCCGGCACAAAAAAGGAGAGTGCGGTGGAACTTTCGAGGCGGATGCTCCAAAGCGTATCCAATAATTTAGATGAGCTGGGTAGGCTTGACGTTAAGGCACTTTGTCGCTTCAAGGGAATAGGCGAGGCAAAGGCCCTGACCATTGTTGCTGCCCTTGAGTTGGGCCGACGTCGTAAGCTCCAAGATGCTCTGGTAAAAGCCTCCGTTACAAGTAGCCAAGACGCCTTCAACCTTTTTCATCCACTTGTTGCCGATATTCCTCACGAGGAGTTTTGGGTGTTGCTGCTCAATAGGGCGAATAAAATTATAGGTAGAGAGCGCACCAGCATGGGCGGTGTGTCCGGCACGGTTGTCGATTTAAAGCTCATTCTTAAGCGAGGGCTGGAAGTACTCGCCTCATCCATTATCCTCTGCCACAACCACCCTTCCGGAAACAATAAGCCCAGCGACCACGATAAGCAGATAACCCAGAAGGTGAAGCAGGCCTGTGAGTTGCTCGATATCTCGCTCCTTGACCATATTATTGTTGCAGGGTCGACCTATTTTAGCTTTGCCGATGAGGGCTTGCTATAGCTGAGAAATTATTTCCTTCAACGACTTATTATTCGTAAATTGCACTGAATTTTAGCAAGCAAACTATGGTGCGAATTTTGGGTGAGGGTAACTCTCTGCTTAGCCAGTATATCTATGAGTTGCGAGATAAGGATATTCAGCTCGACAGCATGCGATTCAGAAGAAATCTAGAACGAATTGCAGAAATTTTTGCCTACGAAATCAGCAAGGAACTTCAATACGAGGGACGCTCGGTAGAAACCCCACTTGGAGTTGCAGAATTACCAGTGATGATGAAGCAACCGGTAATTGCCTCCGTAATGAGAGCCGGATTGCCAATGCACCAGGGATTGCTTAACTATTTCGACAAAGCTGAGAATGCTTTTATTTCTGCTTTCAGAAAGTACGGCAAGGATGGTACATTTAAAATTCAATTTGAACATCTCTCTTGCCCCACCATTGGTGGGAAACAACTTATTATTGCCGATCCAATGCTTGCTACCGGGGCCTCCATGGTTTTGGCTTATCGCGCGCTAATTGAAAGGGGAACACCAATCCACACCCACATTGTCTCCATTATTGCCAGCAAGGAAGGTGTGGAGTATGTAAAGCGTAACATCCCTGCTCAATCGTGCAGCCTTTGGCTGGGTGCCGTGGATGACGAGCTTACCATAAAATCATATATAGTGCCAGGATTAGGCGATGCGGGCGACCTTGCCTATGGCAGTAAGATGTAGCTTAAACTTATTGGGGCAACACCTCAATTTCGTGTATCATCTCAACCCTTGAGTTGTCGCTGCATGATTGCAGCAGCTCCATTATCGACTTATTTAGCAACGGATGTTTCAATGATGGCGCCACCTCCGCTAGGGGAAGTAAGGTGAATCGTCGTTCGTGAAGATGCTTGTGAGGAATGGTGAGTTCGTCTGATACCTCTATTCGATTTCCATAGAAGAGAATGTCAATGTCGGCTGTACGTGCCGAGTATCCATCCCCAACTCTTACACGCCCCAGCTCTTCCTCAATTCGGTGAATTGCCTTTAGTAGCGGTATCGGGTTAAGCAAAGTTTGGCACTCCACCACTTGGTTCAAGAATTGGTTGTTGTGAGTAAATCCCCAAGGTTCGGACTCGTAAAGTGATGAGCATTGACTTATATTCCCAATGGTGGATTGAATGGCATCGCGCATCTGTTTAATTAGCAGGTGTCTGTTGCCCATATTTCCGCCCAGCAAAAGGTAAACTTTCTCCATGGAAGTGTATCTAAGAGAATGGCAAAGCTACCACAAGTGAATTAAATATCAAAAAATATTATTCGCTGGGGAAATAGTTCTAACTTTAGTAACCTAAACTTTAATACCAAATCACATGAAAAGTTTCTTAAAAACTCTTCTGGCTTCGATACTTGGAGTCATTATCGGCTTTGTTCTACTGTTCTTCATATTCCTTGGTGTTGTGGGTGCAATGGTGGCGGCTGGTGATCATACGGTCACCATTAAACCAAACTCGGTGCTAGATCTTAAGTTCGATAGGAATATCGTTGACAGAGCATCGAAAAACCCTTTCGAGGGTATTGGCCTGTTTTCAATGAGGCCAGTTAAGAGCCTAGGTCTAAACGATATTCTTAGCAACATTCGTAAGGCAAAGGACGATGATAACATCAAGGGGATATACCTCGATCTAAACATTCTTTCTGCTGGATATGCTACCGCTGAGGAGATTCGAGCAGCCTTAACTGACTTCAAAACTTCCGGCAAATTCATAATTGCCTATTCCGACATCTTCTCTCAAAAGGCTTACTACCTTGCTTCGGTTGCCGATAAGGTTTATCTAAATCCCGAAGGAGAGCTGCAGCTGTTGGGCCTGCGAAGTGAAATTTTATTCTATAAAAAGGCACTTGACAAGCTGGGCATTGAGCCAGAAATTATTCGTCATGGTAAGTTTAAAAGTGCTGTTGAGCCATTTATGCTCGAAAAAATGAGCCCAGAGAATCGGGAACAGCAACTTACCTACATGGGTTCCATTTGGAACGAGGTTGCCAAGGCCATTGCTACCGATCGCAAGCTCACCGTGGATGCCATCAACACCATGGTGAACAATATAACCATTCGCAACGGAAAATCGGCTGTAGTAAATGGGCTGGTTGATAGCCTAATGTATTTAGATCAGGTTAAGAATCAACTTTGCAAACTATCGGGAGTTGACAAGGAGAGCGACCTGAATCTTGTGTCGTTTGATGACTATACGAAAGTTGCAGAACCAAAGGGGAAGAAGTTTCACAAGGATAAAATTGCCGTGATTTATGCCTCTGGAGAGATTGGGATGGGCGAAGGAGATAATTCCTCCATCGGAGCCGAAGGGCTCTCAAATGCCATTGCTGATGCCCGCAAGGACTCCAGCGTAAAGGCAATTGTGCTTAGGGTTAACAGCCCTGGCGGAAGTGCTCTTGCCAGCGAAATTATATGGAGGGAGTTGGAATTGGCAAAAAGGGTTAAGCCCCTTATTGTATCCATGGGTGATGTAGCAGCTTCAGGCGGATATTACATTAGTGCCCCGGCCGATGTTATTGTTGCCAACCCAACTACCATCACTGGCAGCATTGGTGTATTTGGCTTAATGTTCAATGTTCAAAAGGCCATGGCCGACAAGCTTGGCATTACGGTTGACGTGGCTAGGACTCATGCCCACTCTGACATGCTTACCATGTATCGCCCACTTACTGCAGAGGAAAGAGGTGTTATGCAGGCAGGCGTGGAGGAGGTTTATCACACCTTTATTACTCGCGTTTCCGACGGACGCAAGATGGATATTGCAAAGGTGGATGAAATTGGTGGTGGCCGGGTTTGGAGTGGTGAAAATGCTAAAAGCCTTGGACTTGTAGACGAGTTTGGCGGGTTGAGTGATGCCATAAAGGTTGCTGCCAAAAAGGCTGGCCTTGACGGCTACCGTATTATTGAACTTCCAAGCCAGAAGGAACCCTTTGAGCAGTTCGTAGAGGACTTTTCCTCCGAAGCAAAAGTTTGGTTGCTAAAGGATGAGCTGTCGGGAACTTTTAAGCAATACACCACAATCAAAAATGTACTGAAGAATCAAGGCATTGAGGCCAGAATGCCTTACGATGTTGAACTATACTAGCGATGTTTATACTTTAGTAGTATCAATCGTTTGCAAAATAGAATAGGCCGCTTCCTTGTTGGCCTATTCTATTTTTTTATTTTTTTTCTATCTTGCGAAGCTTTACGCATTTGTAAACTTTATGTTAAATCGCTCAAGCATATTGCTAAAGGTTCTGTTGGTTATCCCAGCAGGCGTCTTCGGAATAATTACGGGGATGCGAAACTGGCTTTATGCGCAAGGGTTTCTTGCATCAACGGAATTTGATATTCCGGTTATATGCGTTGGAAATATTACCGTTGGCGGTACTGGTAAAACTCCTCATGTGGAGTATTTGTTAAGGCTATTACTTTCGAAAAAAGTCAATGTTTCTGCCATAAGTAGAGGATATCAACGTAAAACTAGTGGTTTTTTGGTGGTGGACCCTGCTCATACTGCCAACGAGGTTGGAGATGAGCCAAGGCAAATAAGCCGAAAATATCCCGCTGCTCCCTTCGCTGTTTGTGCCGACCGAGTGTATGGAATCAATTCGCTCCGAAAAGCGTTTCCCGAAACGGAAGTTGTGGTTATGGATGATGGATTTCAGCATAGGGCCGTTCGTCCGGGATTAAATATTGTTCTCATGGATTACAATAGGCCAATTTACCACGACCAGATTCTGCCCCTTGGTAATCTTAGGGAGAGTGCTCACCAACTTCACCGGGCAAATGTGGTGGTGGTAACTAAATGTCCTGACGATGTGAAGCCCATTGATTTGAGAATAATTTTGAAAAGGTTAAATTTATTTCCTTATCAGTCGCTTTACTTTACCCGTTTTGCGTATGGTGTCCCAAGAACCATATGGGGCAATACTGTAATTGAAAGCATGCTGCCCCAAACAACCCCAGTTATGGCAGTTGCTGGAATTGCACAGCCGGAGTTGTTTTTTTTGCATTTGCAAACCAAGTTTCAAGATATTGTAAAGCAGGCCTATACCGATCATCACCAGTTTGGCGAGACGGAGATTTGGGAGATGGCAAGGTTTTTAGAGTTGAACCCCAACGGGTATGTAATCACCACGGAGAAGGATGCTGTGAGGTTGATGGGGTTTACTACCGTTCCCGAAATAATTAGGGAGCGATTTCTTTATATTCCCATTGAGGTTGAGTTTTTAAATAACGGAGAGAAAAGTTTCAATAAACAAATAGTTGAATATGTTAGAAAGGATAAAAGAAACGGCATCCTTCATCAAGGGCCACGTAACAATTGAGCCTGAGGTTGGAATCATTTTAGGAACCGGATTAGGTGGGTTGGTAAAGGATATTACCGAGCAGCAAATTCTGGAGTACAAGGATATTCCTAACTTTCCAATTTCTACGGTTGAAGGCCATTCGGGTCGTTTAATTTTTGGAATGCTAGGTGGGAAAAAAGTTGTTGCCATGCAGGGACGTTTCCACTACTATGAAGGTTACGAGATGAAGCAGGTAACTTTCCCTGTAAGAGTGATGAAACTGTTGGGAATTAAGCGCTTGTTTGTGAGCAATGCCAGCGGTGGAACCAATCCCACCTTCGAAATAGGTGATTTGATGATTATTAATGATCATATTAATCTTCTACCAAACCCACTTTTAGGACCCAACATGAAGGAGTTCGGCCCACGCTTTCCAGATATGAGCCAGCCATACGACAAGAGTTTGATGGCGCTTGCCAAAGAGGTGGCTGCCAAGCAGGGTGTTAAGTTGACAGAGGGATGCTACGTTGGAACAACTGGTCCAACCTTTGAAACCCCCAAGGAATATGAGTATTTCCATATTATTGGAGGGGATGCTGTTGGCATGTCAACAACGCCGGAAGTTATTGTGGCTCGGCACATGGATATCCCCGTATTTGCCATGTCGATTATTACCGACTTAGGTGTCCCCGGCAAGATTGTTCAAGTTACCCACGAGGAGGTTCAAAAAGTAGGCGCCATGGCCGAAAAGAAGATGACGGCAATAATGCAGGAAATGCTCAGAAAATTGTAGCCATTATAAAGCTGTCCATTTGGGCAGCTTTTTTTATAGGTTCCCGGCCACCACTACCGCTTTCTTCTGTTTCTTTACCTCTCCATTAAGGTTGAAAAGTTCAGCCACCACTACGTAAATTCCAATTCCTACCTGTTGGTTCGAGTTATTGAGCCCGTTCCAAACTACGTCGCCAGTTACATCTACCAGCCCGTTGTTGAGCAGCTTGCGCACCTCTTGACCCTTGCTGTTGTATATAGTGATTGTGGCACTCCAACCCGGCGTGCTGAGGTTGAACCGGATGTGTGTAACATCGTTATACCCATCGCTGTTTGGCGAAAATATTTCAGGATCAATTGAAAGCAAACTTGTGTTTGTATCAAATTTCCTAAAGCAGGAGTTTTTTGCTACCGGTGTTGCATAGCCAACCGTTTGAGCCGCCGACTGCCAGTTCGATGGCTCGTCTGGTGGTAGCGTTGGGTTAACTCGTTCCAGCGAAACGCCTTCGGTGGAGGCCAGTATCTTGTAGTGCTGCTTGTCGCTGTATGTAACTTCGTCGATTCGTTCACCCAAAGTGTCAGTTAGAACCACGGTTCCTGCATCGTCGTTCATTGTCGGAATGCTCGCAGCAAAGAAATTTTCTGGTTTTGGACAACTATAGAACGGAAGCACTACGCTTGGACTAGGTGAAAAAGCATAGTATTCATTTGGGAGAATAATCCTGTCTGTGGTACAAAGGCGGCATAACGATTCTAACTCACCCTCGCTGTTCCTCCGGTAAAGATTCAAATCTTTAAGGTTAAACGGAATGGTTGATGGATTGTAAATTTCCACAAAGTCGGCACTTCCGGGGTAGGGGTTAAACAATAGTTCATTAATCACCACCTCCTGCCACTGTGGAAGTCGAGTCAAGGCAAATGGCACCTTGGTTTCTGCAAGGTAATTACCAGCTAAGTCGGTTATTCCAGAATGGATGCTTAATTCGTAGATGGTATTTTCTGTGAACTGCTCTCCGAATTTTAGCACTACAGCCTTTGTTGGATTACCCTCGAGCGTTAATTCAACTATTTCATTCTGATTGTCGGTGGAGAAGTATTCCGCTGAAATAGTTTTTGGATTTAGACACTCTGAGAATGTTAGTAAAAGAAGGTCGCTTCCAGCAATTGAGGCTGATAGTATTCTTGGGGGTTGTGTGTCAGGATTACTTTGCATTACAGAATTTTCCCTGCCGGGTGTTCCTCCTGTTGGATCGTTGGATGCAGCCCAATTCCGCTGATTATCAGACAAATTATTCGCGTCAATTTTTTCAAGTGAATACCCACCATCGGCTTTTGGGCTATCGCCATACCAATTGCTACTGTAGCTCACCGTCGATATGGTCTTCGCTATTTGGTTGGTGAGGAGGATTGTTGCTCCAGCATTTGCCAGAGAAGGGAAGGACGAAATTCCAACGGCTCCGGTATTTCCCAGTTCACCCTGAGTTTTACAACTAGTGGTTGTTAGGGTTAAGTAATGAAATGGTAAAATACTTATACTGCCAAGGGAAGCAGTGTTATTGCCAACGGTTAAATGCCAGCCATTGAGGGATAATGTGTCGGATGTTCGGTTGAACAACTCAACATATTCACATTCGGGCAAACCTATGGCAGGTGTTGGGTCGGCCATGATTTCATTGATTACAACGCTGCCAAAATCAACAAAAGGGTCAAGGTCTATATTTACGCTGTCGCTGCTGGTATTCCCTTCATTGTCTTTTAGACCGGTCCATGCTACTGTTATGTGCCTTGGAATGTTGCTATTGCTCACCCAATAGATTTTCTTGCCTTGCAGTGATAAGGATTGCGGTGGAATCTCCTGCCCGTTTGACCAAATCCGTATTGCATTATTTTGTATTTCCAAGTTGGCTATCTCTTCCGAAAAAAGTAGCCGCAGGGCATTGGATTCCGTGTAAGTCGCAGTTACCAGTTTTGGCCCTAATAAGAAGCGACACGCTGATATGTCATCAGCCCAAAGGAGACCTGCGCGAGTTGCGGTGTAACGATAAACGAGGCCGATGGTGTTTACCTGTTTTAATAGTGTGTCGTTAAAAGAAAATTGCTGGTGGTTGACTTCTAGGATTTGCTTACCATTGGGCCTACATAGAAGGCTAATAGAGGCAGCCGTGCTTTCGCTCCACAGTACATTTGTGGAAACCAACTCTTTCTGAGCAATACCTTTATTGATATACCATACCTTAAGGGTGTCGGAGTCGCCAGAAACATTCACCCCAATGGCATAACCAGTAGGTAGAAGGGTGGAAGAAACTTCTTGGTTATAGCTTACAAATAGGTAAAAACTATTATCGGAAGAGGGATTCCAATCTCCATTTTTGACCACTGCACTTACAATTCCAGCATCCTTGGTGAGGTCAATGGCACCGGGAATAGCCAGCGTTGAAAGATTTCCGGATGGCAGTCCATTGTGCCTTAATGAATAGGTGCCGTTGAGGACAGTTGCTTGATCTATTTTCCAGTCGGCTATCGATTGCCAAGCGGGGAGTTCGCCCGACTCAAAATCTTCGTCAATATCGCAACCAACTTTATCGGCAACTTCAAACACGAATTGGGTATCAGGCAGACCATCACTGGTTATATACGCCCAAAATTTCCCAGTATTATTTATGGACATATAATTAGTGGTTGCAACTCCTTGAATAAAGATGAAATTGCCGATGTTGCTTGTTTCGCTGGAGATGTCGGTAATTAAAAAGCTTAACGGTGACATAAAATCCTTGTCCAGATTGTTATATTCATCAACTGCTCTGAACGTGATGTTGAATGGTTCGTCCTTTGCAACCATACTGTGCAGATCGCTTGCTATGGTCGTTGCGGCAACCTCCTGTTTAATTGCAGGAGAAAGTATGTCGTAGTCAAAAGTTTCTGCAAATAGAGAACTTCCACTACTTGTTTCCCAGCTGTGGTTTGCTGCTGGAATTTTTAGCCTAAACGTTGCGTTGTCTAGAGCATCTTTCTGGGTTGGTCTTGCCCACAATGTAATGGTTTTTGTTGTTCCGTTGGAGATTGAAAAAGCACTAGTTGAAAAGGTTAGTGTAATTTCCTGTGATGAAATTGTTGCTGTAGCTATCGGTAATGTTGATCCATCAGCATACTTCAATATCAACTCTTTTATTGGCTTCAACGGGATCGTCGAATCTTCAGGAACAACCTGAATAATGGCTTTGGTAATGGTGGTTGGTAGCGTATCGTTTATGCCCGTGTCGACAATGTTGAAGGCCATTACAAGAATGGAGTCTTGGCTGCTGGTTGCTAGAGCACAGGACGAAATTGTCAAGGAGGATTGGATGATTCTTGAATCATTATCAGCAACGGTTATGGTTGTAGTAGGAGCATCTGCAAGGTTCTCCGCCGTGGCATAGAGCGTGTAAACGCCTGAATTTGTAAAAGTGATGCCGTAAAACAGTGCTTTTCCTGCGGCCGCAGTTGAGGTGAATGTGGTGATTTTGCCACTGCCATCTTTGAAAACCAAGGTGACTTGTTTGTTACAGTCAACGTCAGGGTTGCCATAGCTGTCTATGGCGTCCACCTCAGCATCAAATGGTGCTCCAACCCCAACAGTTGTTGGCATTTTTTTAACGATGAGTTTAGCTGCAGTAACAGTTATGGTAAAGGGGGCGGAGATAATATCCTGAGGAAATGTTGAGGCGAATGTGGAGCCAGTCGTTTGTGCAGAAAAACCATGGTTAACGTTTGGTATCTTAAGTTGAACTATTTCACCATCTGTAACCTTGTCGTTTAGGCCAACTGAAACTATAACCTCCTTTGTTTCTCCTTCGGCGACGGTAATGGCTCCGGGGAGAATCGGTATGCTGCAAGAAGTTTTGGTAAATGTTGGATTTCCAAGGGCAATGGTTTCGTTATTAACGTGTATGGTAAAAAAGCGAATGGCTTTTGTCCAATCGGCAGCATTGGAGAGGGCTGCGTTGAATAGTGAAATACTGGTGACAATGGTGGGCAGCCCGTCGCCCCCCTTGTCGCTAACGATAAATTTCATAGCGGTTATGGCGCAGGCGTTGGATGTACAACCTGCCGGAATTGATGCACTTTCCGATTGTTCTACGGGTGCCTCAACAGTTGAGGTGGTGTCGTTCAGTACCACTATTGGCTCTGATATTGCTGCGGGTAATCCTGCTGCTGTTACCTTGAGCGTAAACGAATCATTGCTACTGTATGTCAGGTTATCCCACGTTACCATACCATTGGCCATGGATTGTGTCTCCCCCGATGGAACAGAAAGATTCCCTGCACCCGAGTTGAGGGAAAGAGTTGCCAATGCTGAGTAGTCGGCATCAACATTACCGGAATGATCGGTAGCTGCTGCAGTAAGGGAGAACGGTGCCGCTTTGGCTATAAATTGAGGAGCATTGGCTACTTGTAGTTTTGATGCCAGAACTTCCAAGGTGTGGCTGGCTGTGACTTCTGTCCCAAAGTTGTCAGCAAAGTCGGACCCAGAAAGCGCAGCCATCCAGCCACTATTTTCGGGAGAAATTTTTAACCCCACACTTTCGTCATCGGATGCCGTGATCTGCGATTTCAGCCAACCCCAAAGGGAGAACTCTTTTGTTGCTCCTTCCTCAACTGAAATAGCACTCTCCGCCATTTCAAGCGTAATGGAGTTAGCATCAATCTGAATTAAGTTAAGAGGAATAGGTAGGTTGTTAAATCTCAGTTCAACGCTTTTTAGCAAGTTGCTTAGGCTGACGGTTGTGCCGCTGCTTTTCTCAAAGATCATGCGCAGGGGCTTGGTTGGCAAGCCGTCTCCACCAATGTCGTGTAGAGAAAAACGGAGCAACTCTTTTGCACTTGCTTGCGAGGTGTCGGTGGTGGCAATTTGCTGTGAAGGCACTTGCTCAATGGGTTGCTCCACAACTGTAGTTCTATCGTTGGTGTTGAGGGGGACGAAGGTTGCAGAAACGTTATCTATCCATAGGTTACGGTCGGCACTGGAGGTATAGGTGTAGCTAACCACAAAGTTTTGCATGGTGCCAAAATCGGTATTGCTGAATGAGCCTAACGTTTCCAAGTTGGCAAACGTACCATCCATACCCGCTCTAAGCGTCCATAGTCCTGAGGCCGTGCGCTCCACCTCAATGGCTGCTGGTTTGGTTGTTCCAAACGTTGTTTCCCAGTTTAGGTCTGTTTCCAGCAGTAGTTGAGGAGGTGCTTGCGCATTCAACAGAAAGTAAAACTTGTAAATCTTTAGCTTATCATCACTTTCATTGATATTTACTCCAACTGCATAGCCTGAGAAAAGTGTGCCAGCCTTCATTTGAGCGGGAGTTGCGCTCGACATTAAAAAGGCCATCCAGTGGTTGGAGGCGGAAGGGGCATAGCCATGCTTTACCTGAAAGCGCCAGATAACTGTTCCTTGGACAATGCTAGGTATATTTAAGGTTGCGCCAATGTAATCCACATCGGCGATGGAGTTATCGTAGGTGTGCTTTAGTGAGTAGATACCATCAATAGGACGATCGGTGCTGGCCGACCATCTCCCTGCAGGCGATTGAGTCCATCCTACGATTGCACCGGATTCAAAGTTGTCTGATAGTTGCCCCATGGTATTCGTTGCCAATAGGATCAGAACCACTACGGCCAAAAGTTTGGGTGTAGACATGGCTATAGACTTTAGGCTGAATAAATTACAACTTTTCTTGATGGAAGTAAAGACTTTTGGCCATAAATTTTATTCTTATCACTATTTTTAGGGAGTTGTTTGGTGTGTTTTTTTGTTAGATGGCCAATCAATATTGGGCTTAAACAATTTGGTATAGAAATATTAATTCTTGTCAAAATGAAGGTTGCTGTTGTTGGTGCCACCGGTTTGGTGGGTAGCGTTATGCTAAAGGTGTTAGAGGAGAGAAATTTTCCTGTAAGCGAGCTTATCCCAGTTGCATCGGAGAAGTCTGTAGGGAAGGAGGTCGTTTTTAAGGGAGCAAAAGTAAAAGTAGTTTCGGCAGAGGAAGCGCTGATGCGAAAACCACACCTGGCAATTTTTTCTGCAGGAGCATCAATCTCTAGGCGACTTGCCCCGGAGTTTGCAAAGATTGGCTGCAGGGTGGTGGACAACTCCTCGGCATGGCGAATGGATCCTGAAATTAAGCTGATTATTCCTGAAGTTAATGGTGATTTGCTAACACCGGAGGATATGATTATTGCTAACCCTAACTGTTCAACCATTCAGATGCTGGTGGCATTAAATCCATTATATCGCGAGTTTGGCATTAAGC
Source organism: Williamwhitmania sp. (assembly GCA_035529935.1). Classification (NCBI taxonomy): domain Bacteria; kingdom Pseudomonadati; phylum Bacteroidota; class Bacteroidia; order Bacteroidales; family Williamwhitmaniaceae; genus Williamwhitmania; species Williamwhitmania sp. The sequence goes on from DATKVT010000051.1 coordinate 29,111, forward strand.
GCATAGTGGTTTCAACCTACCAATCGGTAACTGGTACTGGGGTTAAGGCGGTTCGACAGCTGGAAAATGAGCGTGCCGGTATTGAGGGCGAACGTGCTTATCCACATGCTATCGACAAGAATTGCATTCCTCAGTGCGATGTTTTCACCGATAATGGCTACACCAAGGAGGAGCTGAAGCTGGTGAACGAGACGCATAAAATATTCGATGATAAAAGTATAGCTGTAACACCCACGGCTGTTAGGGTTCCAGTGGTCGGAGGCCATTCGGAGAGCATTACAGTTGAGCTAAGAAGCAATGCAACCAAGGATGATGTGATTCAGAAACTTCGTCAGGCTCCAGGAGTTGTAGTCCTTGATAACCCTTCAAGAAATGAATACCCCACGGCTCGTTTTGCTGAGGGACGAGATGAGGTATTTGTGGGTCGAATTAGGTCGGATATTTTTGTATCGAACTGTTTTAACCTTTGGGTTGTTGCCGATAACTTGCGCAAGGGTGCTGCCACCAACGCTATTCAAATAGCAGAGCTGCTACAGTTTCACTGCTGGATTTAATCCTCCTGCTCTGGAATGTTGTTGTATCCTGGATAACCCTTGGCGTGCTGGCTGAAAGGAAAACGCTTTCCATAGGCGGAGCGTACCATCACAAGAAGTTCGTTTTTTAAGGCATCAATGTTTATGCCTTTTTTTGCTGAAACAAATATGCAAGGCGAGTTTTCCTTTGCCATGTAGCTGTTCTTGAGGTCGTCGAGGCTTATGTTTTGTCTAGTCTGTGGTGAAAGGTCGAACTCGTCCTTTTCTACAAAAGAGAATGCATCAACCTTATTAAAAACAAGGTATACATCCTTATCGGTAGCGCCAATCTCTTTTAGCGTTTCGTTTACTACTTGGAGTTGCTCCTCAAAGTTGGGGTGAGATATATCTACAACATGCAGCAACACATCGGCTTCTCTTACCTCGTCAAGGGTAGATTTAAAACTTTCAACCAGCTGGTGAGGTAGCTTTCTGATAAAACCAACCGTGTCGGAGAGCAAGAATGGCGTCCCATCAATAACCACCTTGCGAACGGTAGTGTCAAGAGTTGCAAAAAGTTTGTTTTCAGCAAAAACTTCCGACTTGCTGAGGCTATTCATGAGTGTCGATTTCCCAACGTTAGTATAACCAACTAGTGCCACTCGAATAAACTCACCCCGGCTTTTCCGCTGGGTGGCCATCTGCTTGTCAATTTTGATTAGCTGATCCTTTAACCGGCTAATTTTATCGCGAATAATTCGGCGGTCAGTTTCAATTT